>NZ_JBMCZA010000243.1:157540-161749 GCF_048654705.1 Nocardioides sp. CPCC 206348 | reverse complement strand
GGGGTGTTCGCCGCGCAGGAACGCCAACACCGCGGCGGGGTCGGCGAGCATCGCGAACGCCTCGGCCCGCCAGTGGTCCATCGGCAAAGGCTCGTCACCCTCGGCGACGGGCCCGGCGTGGGCGGCGAGGGCGTTGGCGAGGTCTTCGATGATCTCGCGGTGGGCCTCGACATCGGCCTCATCGATGCGGGCGAACACGCTCCCCACGCCGGCGCTCTCGCCCTCGACGGACGCACCGGGCTTCGACCGTGAACACCAGGCCCCTTTGCGGGCCCGGTTCGCGTCGATGCGTTCCTGGTGGGCGACGGGGTCGGCCTCGATGATCTTGGCTTCGGCGATCTGCAGGATCCGCGCCGGTGCCTCGTCGAGCGCCTCGGACACGGCGACATCGACCAGGAAGATCTGTTCCAGGGTGAGCTTGCGCGACATCGAAGCGACCTTGTTCCCCACCCAGGTCTCGCAGCGCAGGTCCTGCAACCCGGCCCACACCAACGGCAACCGGTGTCGCAGGTCGAACGCATCGGCCAACCGCCGGCGGGTGGTGAACACCGACTCGCGGCGTGCGATCGCGATCTCGACCAGCGCGAGGTCCGAGACCTTCGGGGTGCCCTCACCACCGAGGGCGATCAGCCGCGGGCCGCCGTACCGGATCGGGACCGCGTCAGGTTCGTCCTGCGGGTCGCCGGAGAACGAATCAGCCCATGCCAGCAGGACGTCCAGCTTGCGGACCTCGACCCGACGCCCCTCGAGCAGGCACTCCTCAGCCGCCTGGAGCAACTGCTCCGGGGACGTTTCCGAGAGACCCGAACTCATACATAGATGATACCGAACATCCGTTCGACAGGCAACGCGTCAGCAGGACCCTGTGGAGAAGGTCTCCGGTCACGTCGGCTGTGCCGTCGTGGGTTCTCCGAGACCCGACCGGACGACGTGCACTGCCTCGCCGAGCACGCGACGGAGCACGCGTATCTCGGCCGCCGTCCATCGCGGCGCGTAGGACTCGACCCCAAAGGCCGAGGGCACGTTCGCCGCCGTCAGCTTGTCGTGGCACCGGTCGGCCAGGCGTCCACGGTGACGGAAGGGCGTACCCAGAGAGTGGGCCACGTCGATCGCGAAGTTCCACAGGTCGAGTCCCGCCCGGGGATCCAGCGACGTGGATGCACCACGCAGCCACGCCTGGGCCGGTTCGAAGTCGAGCCGCGTGACGTTGGTGTTCTCGACGCCATCGTCACCCGCCAGGCGCCAGCCACGCTCGCGGACGGTCCGCAGACACTCCTCCGGACTGCTCCACGCTGCGACGCGGCAACCCTCCGTTGCGAGGATCTCGTCGTCGTGAGGTCCGGTGCCCCACCACACGACCGGCGACCACTCATCGAACCGGACGATCGTGAGGAATCCGTCGACCGGGACCGCACTCGCAGGCTCGACTTGTGGCGCATCGTCCACCGCAACATCAGCGCGCCGCTGACTCATCAGGATGTCCTTGATCATCGGCTTCGTGTAGGCCAGCTCAGGATCCACTGACCGATCGGCGTCGTGGAAGTACTCGCCCTCGTCGAACGCCTCGAAGACGCTGTTGAACAGGACCGGGCGCTTGACGTCCTGCAGCGTCACGTAGGAGTGGAGAGCGTTGGCCACATCGTCGGCAATCTCGAACGTCAGGGCACTGTCGTCGTACTCGCGCGCAAGCTCCAGCGCCACACCGTCGAGAAGGGCGTCCTGGCTCAGGCCTGTGCCCGCTACCCACCCCGCCATGTCCGTGGGCGCGACGTGCCAGTCGGGCTGATTGGCGACGGCGCGGCGAACGAGTTCCTCCAGCACCGCTGCGACGTCCACGTCCCGAAGTTCATCACGGGCGAGAACGCGGCCAGCCGTCAGCACTCAAAGCTTGCGAATCACCCGCGCCGGATTGCCCACAGCCAGCACACCCTCCGGCAGGTCCCTGGTCACCACAGCACCCGCACCAACCACGGTGTTCGCGCCGATCGTCACACCAGGGCACACGATGACCCCGCCGCCGAGCCACACGTTGTCGCCGATGGTGATCGGCTTCGCGGACTCCCACTTCGCGCGGCGCAGGTCGGCACCGAGCGGATGGATGGGCGTGAGCAGCTGGCAGTTCGGGCCGATCTGGACGTCGTCGCCGATGGTGATCGCGACGACGTCGAGCGCGATCAGGCCGAAGTTCACGAACGACCGTGCCCCGATCTCGATCTGGGTGCCGTAGTCGACCTGGAGCGGCGGGCGGATCTCGGTGTCCTCGCCGATCGCTCCGAGCAGCTCGGCGAGCAGCGCCCGGCGCCGGTCGACCTCACGCGCCGTCGTGGTGTTGAACTCCGTCGTCAGGTCACTCGCGCGGTGGTACGCCCCCATGATCTCCGGGTCGTCGGCCAGGTAGAGGTCGCCGTCGACCATCCGCTGGTGCATGCTGCGCAGGTCGTCGGGATCCCTCGGGTCAAGCGTCATCGCTCGCCCTTGTCGTGGTGGCGACGTTCCTCGACCTTCTGGCGCAACCGCTCGCGCTCCTCGTGCGCCTCGACGTCGGCCTCGCCGATCTTGCCCTCCAGGGCCGCGACGGCTTCGGGCTTCCCGTGGAAGCGCCGGAACGCGTAGACGAGCAGGGCCAGCGCGAGGACGCAGGAGAACAGCAGCGTGACGCCGGTCCAGACGCCGCCGAACAGCCACCACTTGTCACCGATCGGCCACCAGGACGGGACATCCGGGCCGATGATCCAGAGCACGCCGAACGCGCCGAGCCCGAGCCCCGCAAGGGTCGACAACACCACCCGCGGCACCGTCTCCACACCCTCCGCAGCACCGCGCAGCGCCCGCAGCATGACGGGATCGAGCAGGCGCTCGGCCCAGGTGTACTGCTGCGACAGCACCGCCAGGCCGGCCGCCATCAGCAGCAGGCCGGGGCCGGGCAGCACCATGGCCGCGACGCCGGCGAGCAGCAGGATCCAGCCGAGGACCTCCAGCAGGAGCCGCTTCGCCGTACCGGTCATCGTCCGCCCCCGAAGCGATCCAGCCACGCGAGCACGTCGTCGTCAGCATTGTCGTGCGCCGCCGCGATCCGAGCCCAGGTCACCGCCATGGTGTGGAAGCGCAGCGGGTTGTAGACGTCCTCCTCGCGCGAGAAGAGCCCGTCGCCGGCGTACGTCATGATCGTGATGTTGGGCTCGACGAGCATCGTCCCGTCGCCAGGGTCGGGCATCGGGTTGAGCACCTCGCAGACCAGGCGGTTCTGCTCCGCGTCGACCACCTGCCACGAGAGCGGGAAGCCGGTCATCACCCGGCCGGGGTACGACGTCATCGTCTTCACCGACCAGGCCCGGATCTCGTCGCGTCCGGTGAACGTCCCCATCGCATGTTCGACGTAGACGGCGTCGGGGGTGAACAGGTCGGCGTAGCCGCTCCAGTCCCCACTGGCGACGAAGCCGGCGACCTTGCCGTGGAAGGTCGCGTAGGCATCGGTGATCTCGGCGGCCGAGAAGCCGGTGGCCGTGGGTGAACCGCTCATGGGTCGATTCAAACAGGTCGGCCCTGACCGATCACTAGGCTGCGCCCATGCCCCGCGGATCCGCCCATCGACGCAGCCCGTTCGGTTCGCGCCTGCTGGGTCCGCGCGACCAGCCTCCCCGGCGGCTGCGGATCCGCGTGCAGCTGCTGCTCACGATCATGCTCGTGTCGACGAACGTCGTCGGCGCGGTGGTCGTCTTCGTCATCAACACCTGGGCGATTCCGTCCCCGGGGCCGACGACCGAGATGGTGGTCGCGCTCGCGATCGCGATCCCGACGTACGTCGCCACTGCCGTCGTCATCGGCGCGATCTGGGGCACGACGACGTCCCTGAAGGCGTTGCGCTGGGCGACCCAACCCGACGACGTCGACCCCGACCACGTCCAGCGCACCCAGGCACTTCGGGTGCCGCTGGTGCTCACCACGATGCAGTTCCTGCTGTGGCTGGCCGCAACGGTGCTGTTCACTCTCCTGACCGTGATCATCCAGCCCTCCCGGGCGTTGGGGACCGGCCTGACCGTGGGGATCGGCGGTGTCGTCGTTGCCGGCATCTCCTACCTGTTCACCGAGTTCTCCCTGCGCCCGATCGCCGCGCGCGCCCTGGCCGACACGCGCGTGACCCAGAAGCTGCGCGGTGTCGGGGTCGGGCCACGGATGACCATCTTCTGGGTGCTGGGCACGGGCGCACCC
>NZ_JBMCZA010000243.1:157257-157530 GCF_048654705.1 Nocardioides sp. CPCC 206348 | reverse complement strand
CTGACCGCCCTCAACGCACGCTCGGTCGTGGGGCCGTTGCTGACGCTGCGCGATGCCATGGAGGCGGTCCAGTCCGGGGATCTCGACACCGACGTCGTCGTGTACGACGGCACCGAGGTCGGGCAGCTGCAGAGCGGCTTCAACGACATGGTCGCCGGCCTGCGCGAGCGCGAGCAGATCCGTGACCTGTTCGGTCGCCATGTCGGCCAGGAAGTGGCAGCCGCGGCCGCTGCCCTCGGTGCCGGGCAGATCGAGCTCGGCGGCGAGGCCCGC
>NZ_JBMCZA010000243.1:157127-157247 GCF_048654705.1 Nocardioides sp. CPCC 206348 | reverse complement strand
GTGGTCGGGCTGATGATCGCCGCGATCCTGGCGCTGCTGCCGAAGTCCGATGCCACGCTCCACCAGCTCGCGATCGTGTCGATCGTGGTCTGCGGCGTGGTCCTCGTCTTCGGCTTCCTC
>NZ_JBMCZA010000243.1:156997-157117 GCF_048654705.1 Nocardioides sp. CPCC 206348 | reverse complement strand
GTGGTCGGGCTGATGATCGCCGCGATCCTGGCGCTGCTACCGAAGTCCGATGCGACGCTCCACCAGCTCGCGATCGTGTCGATCGTCGTCTGCGGCGTGGTCCTCGTGTTCGGCTTCCTG
>NZ_JBMCZA010000243.1:155434-156987 GCF_048654705.1 Nocardioides sp. CPCC 206348 | reverse complement strand
CGCGAGCGCGAGCAGATCCGTGACCTGTTCGGTCGCCACGTCGGCCAGGAAGTGGCGGCCGCGGCCGCTGCGCTCGGTGCCGGGCAGATCGAGCTCGGCGGCGAGGCCCGGGTGTGCTCGGTGCTGTTCGTCGACCTGGTCGGCTCGACGACGTACGCGACCCAACACGGTCCGACCGAGGTGGTCGAGGTCCTCAACCGGTTCTTCGGGGTCGTCGTGGACGAGGTGGACCGCCACTACGGGCTGGTCAACAAGTTCATCGGCGACGCGGTGCTCGCCATCTTCGGAGCGCCCGTCGAGCTCGAGGAGCATGCCGGCGCGGCCCTGTCCGCGGCTCGCGCGATGGCGGCCCGACTGGCGGTCGAGGTGCCCGAGGTCGGCGCCGGGATCGGCGTGGCGACCGGGCAGGTGGTGGCGGGCAACGTCGGCCACGAGCAGCGCTTCGAGTACACCGTCATCGGCGACGCCGTGAACTCCGCCGCCCGGCTCACCGACCTGTCCAAGGACGTCCCCGGCGGCGTCCTCGCAGCGTGGGAGTCCGTCGAGACCGCCCGGGCCGCGGGATCACCCGAAGCCGAGCACTGGGTCGAGCACGGCGAGGCGATCCTGCGGGGACGGTCGGGCACGACCCGGCTCGCCGTGCCCCGCTCCTAGTCAGTGCTCAGTGCCCAGCAGGGGCACCAGGTACGCAGCGGCGAAGGCGCGGGTCGCCGCGTCGTCATGCATGGGGATCCTGCCCTCAGGCGCCAGCACGAGGCTCAGGGCGAGCCTGGCCTGGATCTCGCCGACGATGTCCGCGTCGACGTCGAGGTAACGACCCTGTGACTGCAACGCGCGGATCCAGTCGGCGATGTAGTCGCGCGCACCCGCCATGATCTGGTCGAGCAGGTCTCCGGGCGCCACCGCCTCGCCGTCGCGCTCGTTGTCGCCGCGAAGCAGCCGAACCAGGAGCGGACGTGCCGTGATCGCGTGCGCGAACGCCGTGAATCCTGCCGCCGCCTGCTCCTCGACCGTGTCCGGTCGCGAGAGCGCCGCATCCACGACCTCGATGACGATGGACGCCTCCCGCAGGAGCACCGCACGGACGAGCTCCAGCTTGCGCGGGAAGCGGCGATAGACCGTCGCCACGCCGAGTCCGGCCGCGTCGGCCACCTCGTTCATCGTCGTACGCCGCACGCCGTGCTCGGAGAACAGCGCCAGCCCGGCGTCGAGGATCCGCGCCGTGGACGTGTCGACGGGATCGGCGAGCTTCATGGTGGAGACCCTAGCCGCGCATCGCCGCCGGTGATAGATTCGAAGACAGTTTCTATCACCCTCAACGTGGAGGTCCCATGTCGAACGAGCCCACCGAACAACTCGTCGCCCGGCTCCGAAGGACGTTGGACAGCGGACGGACGCGCGACCTGGACTGGCGCCGCGCCCAGCTCCTCGCCCTGTCGCAGATGCTGACGGAGAACAAGGACGCTCTCGTCGGCGCCCTGGCCGAGGACCTCGGCAAGCCGCGGTTCGAGGCATGGGCCGGGGACGTCGCGTCCTCGGCATCGGAGGCCGAC
>NZ_JBMCZA010000243.1:151596-155402 GCF_048654705.1 Nocardioides sp. CPCC 206348 | reverse complement strand
TCGGCCCGACTCCCCCTGCCGTTCCTGCCGGGCAGGGGGAGCATCCGGCACGAACCGCGCGGCGTCGTGCTCGTCATCGCCCCGTGGAACTACCCCGTCTACCTCCTCGCGACTCCTCTCGCCGCGGCGCTGGCAGCGGGCAACGCCGTCGTCTGCAAGCCGTCCGAGCTGGCCCCGGCGACATCGGCGCTGATCACCAGGCTGGCCGGCGAATACCTCGACCCGAGCGCCATCGCCTTCGTCGAGGGCGGCGTCGAGGAGACGACCGCCCTGCTGGAGCAGAAGTTCGACCACATCCTCTACACCGGAAACGGGACGGTCGGGCGCATCGTCGCCTCGGCCGCGGCGCGCCACCTCACGCCCACCACCCTGGAGCTCGGTGGCAAGAGCCCGGCGATCGTGGACCGCGACGCCAACCTGAAGCAGGCCGCCAGCCGGATCGCCTTCGCCAAGTGGTCCAACGCCGGGCAGACCTGCATCGCCGTCGACCACGTGTGGGTCCACCACGACGTGCACGACGAGCTCGTCGAGCGCCTGGCCACCGAGGTCCGCGAGCGCTACGGCGACGACCCGAAGCAGAGTCCTGACTTCGGCCGCATCGTCAACGAGCGACACACCGCACGGATCGCCGGCCTGATCGACGGTGGCGGCTACGACGACGTCGCGTTCGGGGGCGACATCGATCTCGAGAGCAGGTACGTCGCGCCGACCGTGCTCACCGGGGTCAAGCCCGACGCCGCCGTGATGGGCGAGGAGATCTTCGGACCGGTCCTGCCGGTGCTCGGCTTCGGCGACATCAGCGAGCCGATCGAGCACGTCAACAAGGGCGACCATCCGCTGGCCCTGTACGTCTTCTCGCGCCGCAACAGCGACCGGGTGCTGGCAGCGACGACATCCGGCGGAGCCTGCGTGAACGACACGATGATGCAGGTCTTCCCGCCCTCGCTCCCGTTCGGTGGCGTCGGCGAGAGCGGGTACGGCGCGTACCACGGCAAGTGGGGGTTCGAGACGTTCAGCCACCGGCGCGCGATCTACCGGCGCCCGGGGTTCTTCGTCGAGCCGGCCCTCGCCAAGGCGCCGTACACCGAGACCAAGCAGCGGCTCGCCCGCTTCGTCTACTGATTCCACGGCAAGGGAGAGCACCATGAGCAAGCGACTCACCGGCCGCGTCGTGGCCATCACCGGCGCCGGGCGGGGCATCGGCGCCGCGACCGCGCAGGCCCTCGTCGCCGAGGGCGCACACGTCGCCATCGGCGACATCGACCTCGACATCGCGAAGGCGACGGCAGAGCGGATCGGGGGCGACACCCTGGCCCTGCCCCTCGACGTCACGTCCGCCGAGAGCGTGACGAGCTTCCTCGACACGGTCGAGTCGAGCCTGGGCCCGATCGACGTCTACATCAACAACGCCGGCGTGATGCCGCTGTCGGCCCTCCTCGACGAGGACGACGCCACCATCGACCGGATCTTCGCCATCAACACCCGGGCGATGATCCACGGGACCCGCGAAGCCGCACGACGGATGCTCCCGCGCGGGCGTGGCCACATCGTCAATGTCGCCTCCACCGCCGGCAAGGCGGGGATCGCGGGCAGCGCGACGTACAGCGCCTCGAAGGCCGCCGTCATCCAGTACACCGAGGGCGCGTACGCCGAGCTGCACCCCCGCGGCCTCGACTTCTCGGTCGTGATGCCCGGGATCACCCGGACCGAGCTGACCGCCGGGGTCGAGGACATGCCGGCGTTCCGGGCGATCACGCCCGAGTCCGTGGCGGACGCGATCGTGGCCACGGTGGTCAAGCCACGCTTCGAGGTCTACGTGCCGTCCTCGGCGCGACCGCTCCTCAACGTGACCCGGCTGCTCCCCTTCTCCGTCGGCCAGTGGATCGGCAAGAAGATGGGCGCCGACCATGTGTTCATGGACGCGCTCGACCGCCCCGAGCGGTCGTCGTACGAAGCGCGGGCGACGGGGAAGGACGAACAGTGAAGAGGCCGACCCTCCTGCACTTCCCGGGCGACGCGCTGCTGATGGTGGCCGGTGAGCGCATCGGCACCAGCCCGGTCACCCTCGCCGAACCCCCGGCCGGCACCCAGCTGAAGCCGGTCATCGGTGAGCGCGGGCTCCCGTTCGTGGGAAAGACACTGACGCTGATCCGCGAAGGGTTCCACGCGGCGGCCGACATGCAGGAGAAGTACGGCAACGTCTACTGGAGCCGTGCGTTCGCGACCGACGTCGTGTGGGCGATCGGGCCCGACGCCGTCCAGGAAGTGCTCCAGAACAAGGGCAAGGTCTACTCGCAGTCGGGGTGGGAGTACTTCATCGGCCCGTTCTTCACGCGGGGCCTGATGCTGCTCGACGGCCAGGAGCACCTGCTCCATCGCCGGATCATGCAGGAGGCGTTCACGAGGCCCCGCCTGGAGGCCTACCAGGACCGGGTCCAGCGCATCATCGACCGGACCGTCCCGACCTGGCCGACCGACGAGCCGATGCCGATGTACCCCGCGGTCAAGTCGCTCTCCCTGGACGTGGCCACCGAGATCTTCATGGGCACCGAGCCGAACGACGAGACCCACGGACTCACCCAGGCCTTCATCGACGCGGTCCGCGCGGGCACCGGGCTGATCCGCGCCGACGTGCCGCTCCTCCCGACCCGGTGGGGCAAGGGCCTGCGGGGACGCAAGACCCTCGACGCCTACTTCCGGGCGCAGATCCCGGCGAAGCGGGTCTCGGACCACGACGACCTGTTCGCCGCGCTCTGCCACGTCGAGACCGACGACGGCCTCAAGTTCACCGACGACGACATCGTCAACCACATGATCTTCCTGATGATGGCGGCGCACGACACCACGACGATCACCGCGACCGCGATGACCTACTACCTCGCGAAGCATCCCGAGTGGCAGGACAAGGCGCGCGCCGAGTCGCTCGCACTGGCGACGCCTGCGCCCACGATCGACGAGCTCGACACGCTGGTCACCCTGGAACTGGTGTTCAAGGAGGCCATGCGCCTGGTCGCTCCCGTCCCGGGCCTGGTCCGCCGGACCACCGAGGACACCGACCTGAACGGGCACTTCGTCCCGAAGGGAACCATGGTCGTCGTCGCACCCGGCGCGACCCACTCCCTCGGGGACCACTGGGTCAACGTCGACGACTTCGACCCGCTGCGCCACGCAGAGCCGCGCAACGAGCACAAGGCCCACCGCTTCGGCTACGTGCCCTTCGGCGGCGGCGCCCACAAGTGCATCGGGATGGCGTTCGGCACCAACGAGGTCAAGGCCCTGCTCCACGCCATGCTGTCGACCTACCAGTTCGAGATCCCCGCGGACTACGAGATCGAGTGGGACAACACCTCGCTCGTCATGCCGACCGACGACTTCCCGGTCACGCTGCGCCGGCTGGGCTGACTCAGCGAGCGAAGTGCTCGATGACGAGGACCTGGATCTCGCCGACGATGCCGCCCAGGACGGCGCCCACCGAGATCATCAGCCACTCGTCGTCCTTGAACACCGGGCGCATGATCGACTCGTACTGCTCGGGCGTGAGCTGGCTCATCTTGTCCACGATGAGGTTCTCGACGTCGAAGGTGCGCTCCGCGTAGCCGGTGGCCTGCGCCATGGTGTCGGGGATGAGCGCGATGACCCGCTCCACGACGGCGTCCTTGGCCGCGCGGTAGCGCTGGGTGCCGACCGCGAGTCGCACGAGCGGCTGCGCGAAGCCGGACTGCGCGTCGATGCTGCGTGAGATCTCGCGTTCGATCGCCGAGAACAGCCGGTCGGCCGTCGGGCCGTGCAGGATCGCCTCGAAGATG
>NZ_JBMCZA010000243.1:151375-151586 GCF_048654705.1 Nocardioides sp. CPCC 206348 | reverse complement strand
GGGTTGTGGAAGTAGGCCCAGCACGCCAGCTGGACGAAGCCGATGGCGAAGCCGAACACGATCCCGCTGCGGCGTACGAACGTCATCGCGTCGGACGCGACGGACTTGATCAGGTCGTTGAGCTGGTCCTTGTTCTTCACCAGGATCGTCACGGCGAGGAACTGCAGGTCCAGGAACTGGCTCAGGTCCGCGCGCATCTCGGCGAGCAGGT
>NZ_JBMCZA010000243.1:150329-151365 GCF_048654705.1 Nocardioides sp. CPCC 206348 | reverse complement strand
GGGGCGAAGATGTCCGTCGCGAGGATGTGGGCGTAGCCGCGCGTGATCTTGTCCCGCTTCGCGTGCAGGACCCCCTGGACGGGGAACACACCGAGGACCTTCTTCGGCTGCAGCGGGCGGAACAGCATGTTGAGGGCGACGTAGTCACTGACGAACCCGACCAGGAAGCCGAACGCCGGCATGATCCACGGGTTGTGGAAGTAGGCCCAGCACGCCAGCTGGACGAACCCGATGGCGAAGCCGAACACGATCCCGCTGCGGCGCACGAAGGTCATCGCATCCGACGCGACCGACTTGATCAGGTCGTTGAGCTGGTCCTTGTTCTTCACCAGGATGGTCACGGCGAGGAACTGCAGGTCGAGGAACTGACTCAGGTCCGCGCGCATCTCGGCGAGCAGACTGTCCACGATCTTCGGTGCCTGCTGGTGCACCCGGGCCGTGATCGCTCGCCGACCCGCCTCCGGCAGGGAGTCCCACAGGCCCGGACGGAGCTGTTCAGCCAGGTCGCGCACGACGATGTCGATGGCCTCGGTCAGCGGACCGCGGAGCTCCTCGACCGCCTCCTCGGCGTCGACCTTGTCCAGCAGCTCCTCGGGCTTGAGCAGGTTCTCGGTGAGCAGCTCGATCGTGGTGGCGGCGACCTTGCCGGCACGACGAGGCACCAGCCCCTGCCAGCCGAGCGGCCCGATGCCACGGAACTCCAGTGGCGCGTACATCATCTGCAGCGCCAGCAGCTTCGTGATGTAGCCGATGAACGCTGCCACGATCGGCATCGACGCATAGATGATCCAGTTCGCGGAGAAGTCCGCCTGGATCTCCGGCCAGGTCTGGACCAGGACGGTCATCCACTCTCACCCGAGGTCGCCGCGGCCCAGAGGTCGCGGCCGAACGCAGAGAGCCTGATCGTGTACTTCTCGACCCTCGCCTCCATCGGGCCACGCTTGCCCGCCTTGAGCGCCCGCAGTACGGCGCCATCGGCGCCGAGGATCTGGTAGTCGTTCTTGAGCTGGGGGTCCTCCGGTCCGGTCTCGACGAG
>NZ_JBMCZA010000243.1:140889-150319 GCF_048654705.1 Nocardioides sp. CPCC 206348 | reverse complement strand
TCCATCGGACCACGCTTGCCCGCCTTGAGCGCCCGCAGGACGGCGGCATCGGCGCCGAGGATCTGGTAGTCGTTCTTGAGCCGGGGGTCCTCCGGTCCGGTCTCGACGACGCCGAGGGACAGCAGGTGGCTCACGTAGACCGGCGTCATGTGCGGGAGCGAGACGTTGGCCATCTTGCCGACGAGCGAGGCGTTCTCCAGGATCGGTTCGCCGCCGATCCCGCTGATGGTGCGGGCGTACACGTGCACCATCGGCGACGCGGACCCGTCGGACAGGGCGCCGACTATCCGCGCCTCGTCGGGCACCAGCTGGTCGATGATCTTGTGGAACAGCTCCTGTCGGCCCGCCTGGCTGTTCTGCTCCAGCGCCCGGTCCAGCAACCGGTCCATCTTGCCGCGCAACGGGGTACCGCCACGACTCTCCGTCCCGGCAGCGAGCTCTCGCGGCTGGCGGGGCGGGGCGGCGATGTCCAGGCGCGAACGAAGCGCGCCCAGCAGCTGGCGTTCGGTCCAGCCCACCACCTGCCGGCCGGTCACGACGACCGCCCGCGTCGTGGGTCCCCAGAGACCGAACGGGTCCAGGATCGGGCCCAGCGGCGGTCGGGTCATCCTGCGCCGCCCCGGACGGAGCGGTTGATCACCTGGTTGGCAGCGCGCTGGAAGCCACTGACGACGGCCTCGAGCGTGAGCTGCCGCAGCTGGACGATCGTGGACTGGAAGGTCGCTGCCTCCTCCGGCGTGTGGTGACTTCTTGCGCGGTAGGGACCGACGACCTGCTGCGCGAAGATCTCGGTCAGCTCCTCGGCGAGCGCCTCGCTGTGGCGCTTGACCGCAAGCCCGGCCGCGCGGATGCCGTCGGCACCGACGTCGAGCGAGAGCAGCCTGACCGTCGCGTCGAAACCCGGCTGCAGCTCGAACCGGCCCTCAGCGTGCTCGATGACACCGACGGCCGCCAGCAGGTCGAGCGTCCGTTCGTCGAGCGCCCGGCCGGCCCGGCGCTCGAGCTCGGCCCGACTCACGACCTCGGGGGGTTGGGGCGACCAGGTGGTCAGGGCCAGCGCCCGTACGGCGACCTCGTCGGCATTCCCGTCGGCAGGGATCCGCGCGAGATAGTCCTCGATCGCGGTGAGGCTCAGGTCGTGGTCCTGGAGCGCACGGACCAGCTTGAGCCGGGCGACGTGGAGGTCGGCGTAGAAGGCCTGTCGCCCCCGGCGCTCCGGAGGCGGGATCAGGCCGAGGCCGGCGTAGTAGCGCACCGTGCGCACCGTCATGCCGGCTGCCGCGGCCAGTTCGTCGACGGTCAGCCGAGCGACCTGGTCGGACGAGATGTCGTTCGCCACGATGCTCCCCTTGTCTCGTCACCCGTTATCGTGACAGTGATACTGTAACAGTAGATTGATCGTGGCACTGTCAACATCAGCGCCGAGCCCTACGTCAGGAGCCCTTCCCATGCGCGAACTCTTCCTCTCCGAGCACGAGGACTTCCGCGACTCCGTGCGGACGTTCTTCGCCAAGGAGGTCGTGCCCCACAACGAGCAGTGGGAGCGCGACGGCATCGTGCCGCGCGAGCTGTGGCTGAAGGCCGGCGCCGCCGGCATGCTCTGCTTCGACGTCCCCGAGGAGTACGGCGGCCCGGGGATCGACGACTTCCGGTTCAACGTCGTGCTGTCCGAGGAGCAGACCCGCGCCGGCGCGAACGGTCCGGGCTTCTCCGTCCACACCGACATCATCGTTCCGTACATCACCTCTCTCGGGACCGAGGAGCAGAAGCAGCGCTGGCTCCCGGGCTGCGTGACGGGCGAGACGATCACAGCCATCGCCATGACCGAGCCGGGCGCGGGGTCTGACCTCCAGGGGATCCGCACGACTGCGGTCGACCAGGGCGACCACTACCTGCTCAACGGGTCCAAGACCTTCATCAGCAACGGCATCAACGCCGACCTCGTGATCGTCGTGGCCCGCACCAACCCGGAGGCCGGGCACCAGGGCATCAGCCTGCTCGTCGTCGAGCGCGGCATGGCGGGCTTCGAGCGCGGCCGCAACCTCGACAAGATCGGCATGCACGCCCAGGACACCGCCGAGCTGAGCTTCACCGACGTCCGGGTCCCCAAGGAGAACGTCCTCGGCGCCGAGGGCAGCGGCTTCATCTCGTTGATGATGAACCTGCCGCAGGAGCGGCTGATCATCGCCGCCCAGGCTGCCGCTGCGTGCGAGGGCATCGTCGAGATGTGCCTCGACTACGCCAAGACCCGCGAGGCCTTCGGCAAGCCGATCGGCAAGTTCCAGCACAACCGGTTCCTCATCGCGGAGATGGCGACGGAAGCGAAGATCACCCGCGTCTTCATCGACGAGTGCGTCAAGAAGCACGTCGCCGGCACCCTCGACGCCGTCGAGGCGTCGCAGGCGAAGTACTGGGCGACCGAGCTGCAGAACAAGCTGGTCAACCAGGGTGTCCAGCTCCACGGCGGCTACGGCTACATGCTGGAGTACCCGATCGCCCGCGCCTACCTCGACAGCCGGATCTCCACGATCTACGGCGGCACGACCGAGATCCAGAAGGAGATCATCGGCCGCTCGCTCGGCCTCTGACCCCCTCCCCGCCGGACCCACCTGAGGAAGAACCATGGACTTCAACCTGCCCGAGACCGCGCTCGCCGTACAGGACGGTGTTCGCGCCGTGGCTGCTCGCTACGACCACGCCTACTGGTCCGAGTGCGAGGAGGCACACCGGTTCCCGACCGAGGTCTTCAACGACCTCGGCAAGGGCGGCTGGTTCGGCCTCAACATCCCCGAGCAGTACGGCGGCGGCGGGCAGGGCCTGCTCGAGGTGGCCATCGCCAACGAGGCCCTGTGCGCGTCCGGCGGCGGCGCCGGCACGTTCTTCTACGTGACGACCCCGGGCTTCGGTGCGACCACGCTCGTGCGCCACGGCACCGACGAGCAGAAGCAGGCGATCCTGCCCGGGATCGCCGCGGGCGACGTGCAGTTCTGCTTCGCGCTGACCGAGCCCGACGCCGGCAGCAACGCCCTCGAGATCAAGACCTCGGCCCGCCGCGACGGCGACGACTTCTTGATCAAGGGCCAGAAGGTCTGGATCTCCAACGTCGAGAACGCCGACTGGATGGTGGCCGTCACCCGGACCATTCCGGCTGCGGACGCGAAGCCGCGCACCAACGGGTTCACGCTCTTCCTGATCGACGTGAAGGAGGCGCTCGCCGCCGGCACGCTGACCTACAACCCGATTCCCAAGATGGGCAGCAACATCCTGTTCTCCAGCCAGGTGTACTTCGACGACGTACGGGTCCCTGCCCGCAACGTGATCGGTGAGGTCGACGCCGGGTTCGCCGTGTTGTGGGACGTGCTCAACCCGGAACGGATCCTGGCGGCGGCCGGCGGGGTCGGTGCGGCTGACGCCGCGCTGGCCTACGCCGCGAAGTACGCCACCGAGCGGGTGGTCTTCGGCCGCCCGATCGGCGCCAACCAGGGCATCCAGTTCCCGCTGGCGCAGATCAAGGCCAAGACCGAGCTCGGTCGACTGATGGCCTACAAGGCGGCGTGGCTCTTCGACCAGGGCCTGCCGTGCGGCAACGAGGCCAACGTGGCGAAGCTGACCGGCGCACAGGTCGCCTGGGAGGCCGCGGACCAGGCGTTCCAGACGTTGGGCGGCATGGCGTACTCCAAGGAGTTCCCCGTCGAGCGCTGGCTGCGCGACGCCCGGATCGGGAAGAACATCCCCGTTGCCGAGCAGCTGGTCCTCGCCCACATCGGTACGTCGATGCTGGGCCTGCCCAAGTCCTACTGAGGTCCGGCGCGCGGGATGATCTAGGCTCGCCCGCGTGTCGGTGAGTCGGTCGTATCGCGGAGTCACGGCCGACGAGCGGCGAAGCCGTCGCCGGGCGGCCCTCCTCGAGGCCGCGCTCGACCTGCTCGGGAGCGACGACGGCGACATCGGCGTACGGGCGGTGTGCGCGCACGCGAAGCTCACGCAGCGCTACTTCTACGAGAGCTTCGCGAGCCTGGACGAGCTCGAGCTGGCGCTGTTCACCGAGATCGCCGGCGAGGTCGCCCGGCAGGGAGCAGCAGCGGTCCGCAACAGCGCACCGACCGACCTGTTCGACGCCTGTCGTACCGCCTTCGAGGGCGCCTTCTCCGTCTTCCAGCAGGATCCGCGCAAGGCGCGGGCAGCGACGATCGTCTCCGCGAACACCCAGGGCCTGATGGAGGTCCGGCGCACGATCGTGACCTCCTACACCGAGGCGATGCGGTCCTTCCTCGGCCCGACGCTCGGCCTCACCGTCGACTCGCCCCGCGGCCGGGTCACCCTGCTGTACGCCGTCGGTGGCGCGCTCGAGGTGACGCAGGGCGTGCTGAGCGGCGAGGTCGACCTGACCCACAGCGAGCTGTGTGACGCCGTCGGGCAGCTCCTGGCCTCGTCGGTGCAGCAGCTGCTCGAGCAGCGGCCCGACTGACCCGCCCGGCCGGGCCAAGTCAGGTCAGGTCAGGGCCCAGCCCCGGCGCATCCGCAGTCGGACCTCGGCGAGCTGGAGCTGGATCGGCAGCATGCGCACCCAGCGCGGCAGCAGCCGCGACCCGAAGCGCACGACCTTCACGAACCGGTCGAAGCGGCGCTGGTCGGTCGCGGTCCAGGTCAGCCCCATCGCGTCACGGAACTCCGGCGGGAGGAAGCCCACCGTGGCGAACCGGTTCAGCGCCCGGTTGCCCACCCGCATCCAGCGGGGAATCATCTGCAGGTCCACGATCGCCAGCAGGTGCCGGCGCACCGGCTCGTCGTACCGCACCCGCTCGAGGCCCTCGGCCCAGTACACCTCGAACGCCTCCCGATCGGCCGGCCACATGTCGAGGGGCACCTGGAGCGAGGTGCCGAGGCGGCTGCAGTAGACGTAGAGCGCTTCCGCGTCGGCCTCGGTCATGGGCCCCAGGAACGCCAGCCTCATGTCGCGGAAGCCGATGTAGAGGCAGGCCGCGACCCACAGCTGCAGCGCCGGGTCGAAGGCGTTGTACTTCACCGGGCTGTCGGGTCCGGACCGTACGGGCACGTGCGAGCGGTTGACGGCCTCGCGGTACGCCGCCCGGTCGGCGTCGGTGCCGAACAGGGCGACGACGAGGTAGGTGATGGTGGTCCGCAGCCGCTTCCACGGGTGCAGCATCACGTTGCCGCTGTCGACCTTGCTCTCCACGACGCCGTACCCCACCTCGCGCCAGCCGAGCTGCATGATCACGTTGGCCGCGGACCCGAGGAAGCCGGCCGGGCCGGCGATGTGGTCACGGATGTCGAACGGGCGGGGCTGTGTCATGGGCCCACCCTGCTCCGATTCCGGAGGTACCGCATCGCCCTTCCCACACTTCGGACAACAACCGTTGTCAGAATTGCCGGAAGAGCGTAGTTTGCCGGGTGTGGCCACTGACAACCGCACGCTCTGCGCTGCCTTCCAGCAGACGGCCTCGGCTCGCCCCGACGCCGTCGCCCTCCGCACTCCCGACGACAGCGTCGCCCTCACCTGGGCCGAGTACGCCGCCCGCGTGCGCAACGTCGCGTCCGGTCTCGCCGTCCTCGGCGTGACCCGGGGCGACACCGTCGCCCTCATGCTGACCAACCGGCCGGAGTTCCACGTGGTCGACACCGGCGCCCTGCACGTGGGCGCCACCCCGTTCTCGATCTACAACACCCTGGCGAGCGACCAGATCACCCACGTCCTCGGCAACGCCGGCACCAAGGTCGTCATCACCGAGCTGCAGTTCCTCGAGAAGCTGAAGGCGGCCGACACCGACGGCCAGGTCGCGCACTTCGTCTGCGTCGACGGACCCGCCGAGGGCGCCATCACGCTGGCCGAGCTCGAAGCCGCCGGCGACCCGTCGTACGACTTCGATGCCGGCTGGAAGGCCGTCGAACCCGGCGACGTGCTGACCCTCATCTACACCTCGGGCACGACCGGGCCCTCGAAGGGCGTGGAGCTCACCCACGCCAACCTGATGGCCGAGATGGACGCGCTGGACGGGTACTTCCCGCTCACGCACGACGACAAGCTGGTGTCCTACCTCCCCGACGCGCACATCGCGAACCGGTGGGGAGCGCACTACAACAACCTGCGCTACGGCATCCAGGTCACCACGGTCGCCGACCCGAAGCAGCTCATCGCGACCCTGCCGAGCGTCCGCCCGACGTTCTTCGGCGCCGTGCCCGCGGTCTGGTACAAGGTCAAGGCCGGCATCGAGGCAGCGCTGGCCGCCGAGCCCGACGAGAAGAAGCGCAAGATCGCCCAGTGGGCGATCGCCACCGGCACCAAGGTGGCCTGGCTGAAGTCGGACAACAAGTCCGTCCCGATCGCGCTCCGGGTCCAGCACGCCCTGGCGGACCGGCTGGTGCTCAGCAAGCTGCGTGAGCGGATGGGCCTGGACCGGGTCCGGGTCGCCGCGACCGGCGCCTCCGCCATCGCTCCGGACGCGCTGGCCTTCATGCTCGCCCTCGGCGTCCCGGTGCTCGAGGTGTGGGGCATGTCGGAGACCTCGGCGGTCGTGACGATGAACCCGCCGGACGGCATCCGGATCGGGACCGTCGGCAAGGTCGTTCCCGGAGGGTCGGAGATCACGCTCGCGGCCGACGGCGAGCTGCTCGTCCGTGGACCGCTGCTGATGAAGGGCTACCGCAACGACCCGGTCAAGACGGCCGAGGCCATCGACAGCGACGGCTGGATGCACACCGGCGACATCGCGACGATCGACGACGAGGGCTACGTCCGGATCGTGGACCGCAAGAAGGAGCTCATCATCAACGCGGCCGGCAAGAACATGTCGCCGCAGAACATCGAGGGCGCGGTCAAGGTCGCCTGCCCGCTGGTGATGAGCGTCGTCGCGATCGGAGACGACCGGCCCTACGTCACCGCGCTGCTCACCCTGGACCCGGACGCCTGCGCGGCGTACGGCGCCAAGGCCGGGCTGGCCGATGCCTCCCCCGCCGTCCTCGCACAGGACGACACCGTCCGGGCACTCATCCAGTCCGGCATCGACCAGGCGAACGAGAAGCTCTCCCGGGTCGAGCAGATCAAGAAGTTCGCCCTGCTCGCCCAGCCCTGGGAGCCGGGCGGCGACGAGCTCACCCCGACGATGAAGCTCAAGCGCACGCCGATCGCGAAGAAGTACGCGACCGAGATCGACGCCCTCTACAGCTGATGGGAGCCGAACCGATCCGATCCGACGTGCCCGTCATCGACCCCGAGTCGGGCGAGGAGGCAGCCGCCTTCATCCGTGCCGACCAGAAGGCGTTGCGGGCCGAGGAGCTCGCGTTGCTGCGCCGGAAGATGGACGGCATCTCCGTCTTCATCGCCGGCACGTCGAACGTCGCGATCCAGCTGGCCTGGCCCGAGGTCGGGTACGGCGTCGTGGAGAGCCGGGTCGACAGCGGCAAGGTGACCCTGCATCCGTTCAAGCGGTTCCGCACCACGATCGGGTACCTCGGCATCGCCCTGCTCGGCAACCACCGACAGCGGCTGGACTACCGACAGGCGATCAACGCGCAGCACCGGCAGGTACGGTCCACGCCCGAGAGCCCGGTGAAGTACAACGCCTTCAACCGCGACCTGCAGCTGTGGGTGGCCAGCTCCATCTACTACGGCACCCGCGACATCTTCGTCCGGATGCACGGCCCGCTCTCCGACCAGGAGGAGCGGGTGCTGCTGCGCGCCAGCGCCCGGCTCGGAACGACGTTGCAGGTACCGGCCGACGCCTGGCACCAGACCCGCGAGGAGTTCCTGGCCTACTGGGAGCAGGGCCTGGAGCGCGTCCACATCGACGACCGGGTCGGCGCCTACCTGCGTTCGCTGCTCAGGGCCGACATCCTTCCGAGCCCGCTGGACCGCGTGCTCGGACCGGCGCTCGAATGGATGAACATCGGGTTCCTCCCCGATCCGGTCCGCGACCAGCTGGGCTACTCGTGGAGCGCGACGGACCAGCGGCGCCACGACCGGCTGCTGCGCACGATGGGCGTCGTGTCGCGGCCGTTGCCCCCTGTCCTGCGGGCCTTCCCGATGAACGCGATGAAATGGGATCTGGAGATCCGTCGCCGACTCGGGCGACCGATGGTCTGATGGCCTTCGACCAGCCGGCTCCTGCGCGACTGACTCGGACCCGGGGTGCCCGGCGGCGGGGCCTGAGTGGGCTCAGGCCTCCGTCGGCGCCTTCTGCGGCCACCACAACCACTTGCCCAGCAGCGTGGCCAGCGCCGGCACCAGCAGCGAGCGGACCACGAACGTGTCCAGCAACAGGCCGACCGCGATGGTGAAGCCGACCTGCCCGATCGTGGTCACCCGGCCGGCCATCAGGGCCATCATCGAGGCCGCGAAGATCACCCCCGCCGAGGTGATCACGCCACCGGTGGCGGCTGTTGCGCGGGCGATGCCGCGCGCCGATCCGTCGGGAGCCTCCTCGTGCATCCGCTTGGTCAGCAGCAGGTTGTAGTCCGCACCAACCGCAACGAGGATCACGAACGCGACCGCCGCGACCGTCCAGTCGAGGGGAATGCCCAGCCCGTACTGCCACACGAGCACGGACAGACCCATCGCCGCGACGTAGGACAACACCACCGTCGCCATCAGCGCGGTCGCCGCCACGAGGCTGCGCAACAGCAGGAGCAGGACGAGGAACACCGCGATCAGCGCGGTGATCGCGATCAGCTCCAGGTCCGACTGGGAGTACCTGCGCAGGTCGTCGTTGGTGCTCGCCATGCCGGTGACCATCACGTCGGCGTTGGCGAGCCGGGTGCCGCCGAAGGAGTGGTCGACGATGTCGCGCACCTCGGCCGAACGACTGGACGCCTCGCGGCCGAACGCGTCCGTCTTCCCGAGTACGACGATGCGGGCCGTGCGCCCGTCGGCGGAGACGAACAACCGGCTGGCTGCCTCGAAGTCCGGGTTGGTCAGCGCCGTCGGCGGCAGGTAGAAACCGCCACTGGCGGGGTCGTCGACCTCGTCGCGGGTCGCCTGGAGGTGCTGCGCCGCAGCTGCCAGTCCCTTCTCCAGCTCGGGCAGGGAGGCAGCCACCTCCTCGGTGCCGCCGCGGATCCGGTCGGCGCCCGCCGCGAGCTGGTCGGCGCCGGAGGAGAGGTCACCGAGCTTGTCGGCGAAGACCTGCTGGCCCTCGGCGAGCTGCTGGGTGCCGGTGCGGGCCTTCGCGATCCCGCCGCGCAGCTGGCGCAGCCCGGTGCGCAGGTCGCCCGTACCGGTGGCGATGGCGCGGGCGCCGCGCGCCGCCTCGCGGAGCCCGGGCAACAGCTGGTCGCGCTCGGCCTCCCAGATCTGCTTGATCCCGGCCCGGGCCCGGGAGCACGCCGGGTCGAGGCCACAGGTCAGGCTCTTGGTGGCCAGGGCGTCGTACGCGAGGCCCAGGCCGTCGACCGCGAGCTGGACCTGGTCGGCGGC
>NZ_JBMCZA010000243.1:140119-140824 GCF_048654705.1 Nocardioides sp. CPCC 206348 | reverse complement strand
GTCATGCCGCGCGACAGCCGGGTGGTGGCGGTGGCGATCGAGTCGGCACCCTCCACGGCCTGCTCGGCACCGTCCGCGAGCTGGCCCGCACCGTCGTCGAGCTGGCCGGCGCCCTCGGCGAGCTGCTCTGCCCCGTCGGCACCCTCGGCGATGTCGCCACGGGCCTTGCCGAGCCGGTCCCCGATCAGGCCGGACTGGTAGGCGACGGACGCCTGCGTGATCGGCTCGCCGCCCGGTCGCGTGATGCTGCGGACCAGGGCCACGCCTTCGTGGCGGGCGAGCGAGGACGACGCCTGCTCGATGAGGGCGAGGTCCTTGGTGTTGCGCAGGTCGTGGTCGGCCTGGACCAGGACGTAGTCGGGCAGCACCTCGTTGACCGGGAAGTGCCGGTCGAGCAGGGCGTAGCCACGATTGCTCTCCGCGTCGTCGGCCAGCGGTTCACGGACGTCGTAGGACAGGTTGGCCAGGGGGAAGACCGCGGCGAGCAGCAGCAGCGGGACCAGCGAAACGGTCAGCATCCGGACCGGGTGCGCGGCGACGAGACCGGCGATGCGCTGCCACACGGCGGCACCACCCGACTCGCGCGGCTCGGCCCAGCCGCGCTGGCCGGCCAACGCGAGCAGCGCCGGCGTCAGGGTGAGGCTGACCAACAGGTTGACCGCGATGCTCACCGCGATCGCCGGGCCCGTCGTGTTGAAGAAGCCG
>NZ_JBMCZA010000243.1:135066-140061 GCF_048654705.1 Nocardioides sp. CPCC 206348 | reverse complement strand
CCGCCGATCCGCGACGCGGCGATGGCGGCGGCTGCGGTCGGCTCGGTGCCGAGGCGGCGCTCCTCGTGATAGCGGGCGACCAGGAACACCGCGTAGTCCGTTCCGGCGCCGAGGATGATCGCGGTGAGGAACGACCCGCTGAAGGTCGAGACCGCGAAGAGGTCATGCAACCCGCAGAACGACACCGCTGCCCGCCCGAGGCCGAGCCCGATGCCCACGACCGTGAGGATCATGATCGGGATCGCGAACGAGCGGTAGATGAGGAACAGGATCAGCGCGATCATCACGATGGTCACGATCGTGATCCGTCCGACGCTGTGCTCGGTCTCCGTCGCCAGGTCGACGACCGTCGCCGTCGGACCGGTGACCTCGACGGTCAGCCCGTCGGGCGCCTTCTCGTCGACGATCTCGCGTACGGCGGCCACCTGCGTCAGTGACGCCGGCGCACCGGTCGCTCCCGTGATGCCCACGAGCAGGTAGCGCGCCTGCTTGTCCTTGCTCGTCAGCGCCTTGCGCAGCTCCGGCTGGCGGACGTCCTGGACGAACGTGACGTCCTTCTCGTCGGTCGTCAGGTCGGTGACCAGGGACTCGGCATAGCGCTGGTCCGCCGCGGTCAGGCCGGAGGTCCGCTCCATCGCCACCACGATGAAGCTCTGGGCGTCGCCACTGCTGAACGCGCTGTTCATCGACGCGACGGCGCGGATCGAGGGCGCGTCGTGCGGCACCATCGGCGAGGAGTCCTGGCCGGCGATCTCCTCGAGCTGCGGCACCGCCACGTTCATCACGACGGTCAGCGCGAGCCAGGCCAGCACGACCCAGCCGGCCCGTCGTACGACAAAACGGGCGTAGCGCGCCACCGCGTCATTTTCAGTCCCCACCTACTGAAACTAGAACTCGTTACCGTTGCCAGCAAGCAGATGTGGTGCGACCCACTCGCACCGGTTCCGGGGTCCCGTGTGGCAGGCTCCCGTCGTGACCAAGGACGCAGCGCTGCAGGAGTTCGTACCGGACGCGATCGTGGTGGGAGCCGGCCTCGCCGGACTCGTCGCCACCTACGAGGCGACACAGGCAGGCAAGCGGGTGCTGGTCATCGACCAGGAGAACCGCGCCAACCTCGGCGGCCAGGCCTGGTGGTCGCTCGGCGGCCTCCTCTTCATCGACTCCCCCGAGCAGCGCCGGATGGGCATCAAGGACTCGCGTGCGCTGGCGTGGCAGGACTGGCAGGGCTCGGCCGGCTTCGACCGGATCGAACCGCAGGAGGACGGCACCCCCGGCGAGGACCACTGGGCGCACCAGTGGGCGAAGGCGTACGTCGACTTCGCCGCCACCGAGAAGCGCGACTACCTGCGCGCACTGGGCCTCAAGTCGCTGCCGTTCGTGGGCTGGGCCGAGCGCGGCAGCGGTGACGCCGCCGGCCACGGCAACTCGGTCCCGCGCTTCCACCTGACCTGGGGTACCGGCCCCGAGGTGGTCCGGATCTTCGTCGAACCCGTCCTCGCCGCCGAGGAACAGGGCCTGGTGCGGTTCGCCTTCCGGCACCGCGTCGACTCCCTCGTCACCGAGGACGGCGCGGTCGTCGGCATCCGTGGCGCCACGCTGGAGGAGTCCGACACCGAGCGCGGGTTCGCCTCGTCCCGCGTCGAGGTCGGCGAGTTCGAGCACCGGGCTCCCGCCGTCGTCGTCACCACCGGCGGCATCGGCCACAACCACGAGATGATCCGCGCCAACTGGCCCGTCGAGCGGCTCGGCCCGGTGCCGACCCACCTGATCTCCGGCGTCCCCGCGTACGTCGACGGGCGGGGCCTCACGATCGCCGAGGAGGCCGGTGCGCGGCTGGTGAACTCCGACCGGATGTGGCACTACACCGAGGGCATCCACAACTGGGACCCCGTGTGGCCCGACCACGCGATCCGCGTCATCCCGGGCCCGTCGTCGCTCTGGTTCGACGCCACCGGACAGCGCCTGCCCGCCCCGAACTTCCCGGGCTTCGACAGCCTCGGCACCCTCGGGGCCATCGGCAGGACCGGGTACGACTACACGTGGTTCGTCCTCACCCAGGCGATCATCGAGAAGGAGTTCGCCCTCTCCGGCTCCGAGCAGAACCCCGACATCACCAGCAAGGACCTGAAGTTCATGCTGAAGTCGCGGGTCGCCAAGGGTGCCCCCGGTCCCGTCGAGGCGTTCAAGCAGCACGGGGTCGACTTCGTCGTGGCCGACACCCTCGAGGAGCTCGTCGACGGCATGAACGGCATCGTCGACGGCGACTCGCCCGCGCGTGGCCCGCACGTGGCGGCCGACGTGCTGCGCCGCCAGATCGAGGCCCGCGACGCCGAGCTCGACAACGCGTTCAGCAAGGACTTCCAGCTGATGGCCATCAACAACGCCCGGCAGTCCCGGACGGACAAGCTGATCCGGGTGGCGAAGCCGCACAAGATCCTGGACCCGGAGAAGGGCCCGCTCATCGCCGTACGGCTCAACATCCTGACGCGCAAGACGCTCGGCGGGATCGCCACGAACCTGGAGTCACGCGTCGTCGACCGCACCGGTGCGGTCATCCCCGGCCTGTACGCCGCCGGTGAGGTCGCCGGGTTCGGTGGCGGTGGGGTGCACGGCTACAACGCGCTCGAGGGCACCTTCCTCGGCGGCTGCATCTTCTCCGGTCGCGCGGCAGGCCGGGCGATCGCCCGCTCCTGAACGGGGATCGACGAAAAAAGAACCAGCGCCCCGACTGGCGAGAGCCGGGGCGCTGATTCAGTCCAGATGACTACGCGTTGTGCAGCACTTCGTGCTGCTGCCTTCAATCGCCTCGGCATACGAGCAAGCTCGTCTGCACTCGGCTCAATCAGGCCTCGAGCGCCTCGGCGACGCGACGGTGCGCGGCCCAGATCTCGTCCGACAGGCCCTCGAACTGCGCGAGGTGCTTCTCGCGGAAGCCCATCTCCTGCTGCCAGCGCGGCACGTCGATGGTGAGGAGCGTGTCGAGGTCGGCGAGCGCCTGCTCGTCCATGCCCTCGAGGTTGAGCTCCTCGCGCTTCGGCAGGACGCCGACCGGGGTCTGCACGCCCTCGACCTCACCGTTGAGGAACTCCATCAGCCAGTTCAGCGGACGCAGGTTCTCGCGGTAGCCGGGCCACAGGAAGCGGCCGTCCTCGCCCCGCTGGAACCAGTTGACGTGCGCGAAGATCGGCTTGGTCGTCGCGCGGCCGATGACCTCGAGCCAGTGTGCGGCGTAGTCGGCCTCGGAGTACGACATGAACGGACGCATCGACATCGGGTCGTAGCGGAGCACGCCCTCGAGGCCGTCTGCGGCAGCGGTCGCCTCGGCACCCAGCGTCAGGCCGTCGTAGACACCCTCGGCAACGTCCTTGATCGCACGGATCAGCGGCTCGCGGTCACGCGTGCGGCCACCGAAGATGATGCCGTGGATCTCGACGCCCTGCGGGTCCTCGAAGTCCTTGGCAACGTTCGGGACGTTGGCCAGCGTGGTCGTGAACCGGCTGTTCGGGTGCGCCCACGGAGCGTCGGCGTCCTCGGGCGACCGGTCGGCGATGATGTCGCCCTTCCAGTCCTCCCAGCCGTCGAGGTCGGTCGGCTTGTCGCTCTTGCCTTCCCACCAGACTTCCTGCGTCTTGGAGTTGTAGGCGACGTTCGTGAAGATCGCGCCGGTGCCCGGGACGATCGAGTCGATCGCGGTCGGGTTGGTCTTCTCGTTGGTGTCCTTGGCGACACCGAAGACACCGTTCTCCGGGTTCATGCCGTAGAGCTTGCCGTCGTCGCCGACCCACAGCCAGGCGATGTCGTCGCCGTAGAACTCGACGTAGTACCGGTCACCGAGGGCGTCGGGGGCCAGCGTCATCGCGAGGTTCGTCTTGCCCGAGGCCGACGGGAAACCACCGCAGATGTTGTACTTCTTGCCGGTCTCCTTGTCGGTGATCCCGAGCAGCATGAACTGCTCCACGAGGAAGCCGTTCTTCCAGCCGTCGTAGGAACCCTGGCGCAGACCGTGGGCGATCTTGCCGAGGAGCGCGTTGCCGCCGTACGACGAACCGAAATGCAGGATCGTGCGCTCGTCGGCGACGGTCACGAAGTAGCGCTTGTCGTCGGGCGTGCCCTGGCCGAGGTTCTCCAGGTCACCGGTGACGTGGACGGCCTTGACGAACGAGTCGCCCAGGTCGTTGATGTACTCCACTCCGACCCGCGCCATGCGGATCATCTGGAGCACGACGTTGCGGTTGTCCGTGAGCTCGACACCGGCTGCGAAGTTCTGCAGCGGGGAGCCCTTCGGCGCCATCAGGTAGGGGATGACGTACATCGTCTTGCCGACCGACGCGCCGGTCATCAGCTCGACGAGCTTCGGCTTCATCTCCGAGGACGGGCGCCAGTTGTTGTAGATGCCCTTGTCCGCCTCGTCGCTGGTGGCGACGATCGTGCGCTCCTCGGCGCGGGCGGTGTCCTTGAAGTAGGACCGGGAGTAGTAGAGGCCTTCGCCGGCGGGAAGGAGCTCGCCTGCCTCGAGGGACTCCTGCACCAGCCGGGCGTCGTCAGCCGCCGAAACGACCTCGATCCGGTCGGCGCCGGTGATCCCGGCCCAGTGTGCGACGTATTCCCGAACGTGGGGGTTCGTGAGGCCCGCCTCATCGAGCGTCCGCTCCACATCCACCATGCTTCTCGCCAGCCTTTCGGTCCTGTTAAAGGTGTGGGCACGCTACCCCACAGCCCACCCGGCAATTCCCGGGGTTCGAATCGTTTGATCCGTGGACACCGTCGTCCGCGTGGGAGCCACCATGACACCGCTCGCGCGCTGACGCACATCGGCGCCGGTCACCCCGATGAGGCGTTCGCCACGGTGCGGATCTTTTGATCGTTCGAATCCCGGGATCGTCCGGTTCGCACCACGTGCCGCTGGGTAGGAAGCCGCCGCACGTGGATGTCACGACGACAGGAGCCCCCATGAGTTACCCGCCGCAGCCCCCCTCCGGCCCGCCCAGCGGCCCG
>NZ_JBMCZA010000243.1:130444-135029 GCF_048654705.1 Nocardioides sp. CPCC 206348 | reverse complement strand
CCGGGCTTCCCGCCCCAGGGACCTCCCGGCTTCGCCCCGTACGGCGGCGGGTTCGGCGGTCCGCCGAAGAAGAGCAGGACCGGGCTGGTCCTCGGGCTGGTCGCTCTCGCGATGCTCCTCGTCGTCGGCGTCATCGTGGCGGCCGTCCTCGTCATCCGCGGCGGGGACGACGACGACAAGGAGGCGGGCACCGACCGCACGACCGCGTCGAGCACCTCGACGACCGACGCGACCCCGACGCCCACCGATCCGTCGAGCGCGACGACCCCCGCGACGCCGTACTCCCCCACCGAGGACGGGAGCGACCCACCGGCGGCCCGCATCGACGTCGAGGCCGCGGAGTTCGCGGACAACTGGAACTTCAAGTTCGGCGACGTCGAGCACGACGCGAAGTACCTGGAGTCGTGGAAGTACGACACCTGCGGACCGGTCGAGGAGGGTTCGGCCCTGACCCAGCAGCGTTGCGAGTACGCCGTGCAGTGGACCTACGCCGCCCTCAACGGCAAGGCGCGGGTGACCTACATCGCCCTGGTGTTCGACACCGAGGCCCACGCCAAGGCCGCCGACGCGGCCCTCACCGACAAGGACTTCGACCTGCGCGCCGAGGCACAGTTCCCGAACTTCGTGCAGGGCAAGTGGAACAGCGGCGTTGTCAGCAACGTCGTGGGCGTCACGGTCGGCACCACCAACACCAAGGTCGACGACAAGAACCTGCAGTCCCTGGTCAACTACATGACCACCGACTACAAGCTCGCCCTGCAGTTCAGCCAGTTCTGAATTGTGAGGGTTCCGCAGGCGAGGATTTTACCTGCGATCCCGAGACAATCCGGGCCCGGATCTGGCAACCTTCTATCGCCGCCGTAGGAGACCCGAGACTCCTGCGGCGGCTCTCATTTTTCACCGGCTCAGCCCTTGCGGTACGCCGGCGCGCGCCGGCTGGGTGCGGTCTCGGCGGCGGCCAGCAGGGGCAGCACCCGCGGCGGGACCAGCACGGACAGCACCATGACACTGGTCGAGCGCACGACCGACGAGGACTGGTCGATCCGCACCAGCGTTGCCTGGAGCTCGGGGTGGGAACGGGTCGCGACCCGACACAGCACGTCGAAGGACCCGGTCGTCACGTAGGCCTCCAGCACCTGCGGGATCGCCGCGAGGTCGGCCGACACCTCGTCGAGCGCGCCCTGGGAGATCTCGAGGGTGACGTAGGCCTGCACCTCGAACCCGGCCGCAGCGACGTCGATCGTGGGGTCCCAGTCGGCGATCACCCCCGCCTCGCCCAGCCGCCGCAACCGGCTCTGCACGGTCGCCCGGGCCACCTGGGTGATCCGGGACAGCTCGAGGTCGCCGGCGCGCGGGTGCTCGGTCAGCGCGGTCAGCAGCGCGAGGTCGATCTCATCGAGCGGGTGCGGTCCGGCAGCCATGGCTCCAAAGTAGCCTTTCTGCACAGTTCGAGCACGTCCGAACCGGCAGAACTGGCCGGATTGCCTACCCGCCAATAGGCAGGTTGTGAGGCTCTGGCCAGTCTGTTGTGCTGCTCACATGTCCCTCCAGGAGACCCTCACCAGCCAAGAGCGCCTCGCCGAGCTCGACCTCGACACCCTGAAGCAGCTCGTCGGCCTCGTCGAGTACGACGACCACCAGGACCCGTTCCCCGTCACCGGCTGGGACGCGGCCGTGTGGTCGGTCGGCAACGCCACCCAGACCGCCCACTTCTTCATCTCCGCGTTCGGCATGGAGCTGGTCGCCTACTCGGGCCCCGAGACGGGCAACCGCGACCACGTCGCGTTCGTGCTCAAGAGCGGAGCCGTCCGCTTCGTGTTCAAGGGCGGCGTCGACCCGAGCAGCACGCTGCTCGACCACCACCGCAAGCACGGCGACGGCATCATCGACATCGCCCTCGAGGTGCCCGACGTCGACCGCTGCATCGCGCAGGCACGCAAGGCCGGCGCGACGGTCATCGAGGAGCCCCACGACCTGACCGACGAGCACGGCACGGTCCGGATGGCCGCGATCGCGACGTACGGCGACACCCGGCACAGCCTCGTCCAGCGCACCGTGGACGGCCGGCAGTACGACGGTCCGTACCTGCCCGGCTACGTCGCCCGCACCTCCACCTTCACCAGGCGCGAAGGTGCGCCGAAGCGGCTGTTCCAGGCCCTCGACCACATCGTCGGCAACGTCGAGCTCGGCAGGATGGACGACTGGGTCGAGTTCTACAACAAGGTCATGGGCTTCACGAACATGGCCGAGTTCATCGGCGACGACATCGCGACCGACTACTCGGCGCTGATGTCGAAGGTCGTGGCGAACGGCAACCACCGCGTGAAGTTCCCGCTCAACGAGCCGGCGATCGCCAAGAAGAAGTCGCAGATCGACGAGTACCTCGAGTTCTACGACGGCCCCGGTGCCCAGCACCTGGCACTGGCCACCAACGACATCCTCGACACCGTCGACCGGCTGCGCGCCGAGGGCATCGAGTTCCTCGCCACCCCGGACTCGTACTACGAGGACCCCGAGCTCCGCAGCCGGATCGGCGAGGTGCGGGTGCCGGTCGAGGAGCTGCAGAAGCGCGGCATCCTCGTCGACCGCGACGAGGACGGCTACCTGCTGCAGATCTTCACCAAGCCGCTCGGTGACCGGCCGACCGTGTTCTTCGAGTTCATCGAGCGGCACGGCTCGCTCGGCTTCGGCAAGGGCAACTTCAAGGCGCTCTTCGAGGCGATCGAGCGCGAGCAGGAACGTCGCGGGAACTTCTGATGGCCCACTACCAGCGGATCGGGAATGTGCCGCCGAAGCGGCACACCCAGCACCGTGCGCCCGACGGCACCCTCTACTTCGAGGAGCTGATGGGTGAGGAGGGGTTCTCGTCGGACTCCTCGCTGCTCTACCACCGGCACATCCCGTCGGCCGTCGTCGAGGCGCGGACGTGGGACCTGCCCGACCAGGCCACGACGCCGAACCACCCGCTCATCCCCCGCCACCTCGCCCTGCACGGCCTCTTCACGGGCGACGGGTGGAAGACGACGGACGCCGTCAACGGACGCCGGCTCGTGCTCGGCAACGGTGACGTCCGGATCAGCTACGTCGTCTGCGGTGCGGCCTCGCCGCTCTACCGCAACGGGATCGGCGACGAGTGCGTCTACGTCGAGTCCGGCACCGCCGTGGTGGAGACGGTCTTCGGTGCGCTGGAGGCCGGCGAGGGCGACTACGTCATCCTGCCCCGCGCCACGACGCATCGCTGGGTGCCGACCGGCCGCGACCCCCTGCGGCTCTACGTCATCGAGGCGAACAGCCACATCGGTCCGCCGAAGCGGTACCTGTCGAAGTTCGGGCAGCTGCTCGAGCACGCGCCCTACTGCGAACGCGACCTGCGGGTGCCCGGCGAGGTGTTCCTCGACGACTCGGACGCCACGGACGTCGAGGTCTTCATCAAGCACCGCGGCTCCGGCCCCGGCGGGATCGCCGGCACCGTGCACGTGCTGCCGCACCACCCGTTCGACGTCGTCGGCTGGGACGGCTGCCTCTACCCCTACGTCTTCAACGTCGCGGACTTCGAGCCGATCACCGGCCGCGTGCACCAGCCGCCGCCGGTGCACCAGGTCTTCGAGGGCCACAACTTCGTGATCTGCAACTTCGTGCCGCGCAAGGTCGACTACCACCCCCTGTCGATCCCGGTGCCGTACTACCACTCGAACGTCGACTCCGACGAGGTGATGTTCTACGTCGCCGGCGACTACGAAGCCCGCAAGGGATCGGGCATCGGGCCCGGCTCGATCAGCCTGCACCCGGGCGGTCACCCGCACGGTCCGCAGCCCGGCGCCTACGAGAAGTCCATCGGCGTGGAGTTCTTCGACGAGCTCGCCGTCATGGTCGACACGTTCCGCCCGCTCGAGCTCGGCGAGGCCGGGACCGCGTCGGACGACGGCCTCTACGTCACCTCCTGGGTGCGGGGTGCGTCCGAATGATTCCCCTCGTCCTCGATGACGCCGCCGTCTTCCCGCCCGGCAACCTGCCACTCGCCGAGGCGGTCGTCGCCCACCGACGCCACCGGGAGAGCTGGTACGCCGACCTGGTCGGTCCGTTGGTGGTGCCCGCTGCCGCACTGCCCGCTCTTGCCGGTTCAGGCCCGCTCGACGTCGCTGTCGTCGTACCCGATGCGGAGGGGGCGGCTGCCGCGCTGGATGCCGCACCCGACGGCATCCGCATCGTGGGCCTCGAGGTCACCGACGCCAGCGTCGCCGGGCTGCGTGCCGCGATCGGCGAGCCCGCCGGCGTCACCGTCCACGTCGAGATCCCGCGCGACGACCGACGGGACGCGGTCATCGCGGACCTGGCCGGGACGTCGTACCTCGCGAAGCTGCGCACCGGTGGCGTCCGCGCCGACCTGTACCCCGACGAGGCCGAGCTCGCCGCGACCGTGCAGGCCCTCGTCGCTGCGGGCGTGCCGTTCAAGGCCACCGCGGGGCTGCACCACGCGCTGCGCAACACGGACCCGGACACGGGCTTCGAGCAGCACGGCTTCCTCAACCTGTTGGCGGCAACCGACGCCCGCGACGCCGAGGCCATGGCCGCCGTGCTCGCCGAA
>NZ_JBMCZA010000243.1:129088-130434 GCF_048654705.1 Nocardioides sp. CPCC 206348 | reverse complement strand
GCGGGGCTGCACCACGCGCTGCGCAACACGGACCCGGAGACGGGCTTCGAGCAGCACGGCTTCCTCAACCTGCTGGCGGCAACCGGCGTCCGCGACGCCGAGGCCATGGCCGCCGTGCTCGCCGAGCGCGCCGCTGCTCCGGACGTCCCGTCCACCTCGCTGCTCCGGTCCATCGGGACCTGCAGCATCACCGAACCGATCGACGAGCTGACCGCGCTCGGTCTCCTGGAGCTGGCCCGATGAACTCCCCGAACGACCTGTACGGCATCACCAACCTCCCCTACGGCGTCTACTCCGTCGCAGGCTCGGCGCCGCGCTGTGCGACCCGGTACGGCGACCAGGTGCTCGACCTCGCGCTGCTCCTGGAGGACGACGTCTTCGCGGAGCCGGGCCTCAACGCGTTCATGGCGCAGGGCAGGCAGCGCTGGGAGGAGGTGCGCACCCTGCTGACCGATCGCGTGCGCGGTCCGCTGCCCGAGGGCTGTGCCCACTCCGTCGACGACGTGACGATGCACCTGCCGTTCGCGGTGGCCGACTACGTCGACTTCTACGCCTCCGAGCACCACGCGTCGAACCTCGGGCGGCTGTTCCGCCCGGACAACCCCAACCCGCTGCTGCCGAACTGGAAGCACCTGCCCGTCAGCTACACCGGCCGGGCCGGATCCGTCGTCGTCTCGGGCACCGACATCGTGCGCCCGTGCGGCCAGCGCCTGCCGGCCGGCGCCGAGGCGCCCGTCTTCGGACCGTCCGTGCGGCTCGACATCGAGGCCGAGCTCGGCTTCGTCGTCGGCACCGGCAACCCGATGGGCACGGCCATCCCGGTCGAGGACGCCGCCGACCACATCTTCGGCGTCGCCCTGTTCAACGACTGGTCGGCACGCGACATCCAGGCGTGGGAGTACGTCCCGCTCGGCCCGCACCTGGGCAAGTCGTTCGCGTCGACGATCGCCCCGTGGATCGTGCCGCTGGCCGCGCTCGACGCCGCCCGCGTCAGCACCCCGACGCAGGACCCCTCGCCCCTGCCCTACCTGGCGATGGACGAGGCGTGGGGCCTCGACATCGACCTGGAGGTCGAGTGGAACGGCGACGTGGTCAGCCGGCCGCCGTACTCGTCGATGTACTGGTCGCCCGCCCAGATGCTGGCGCACCTGACCGTCAACGGAGCACCCACCCGCACCGGCGACCTGTACGCCTCGGGCACCATCTCCGGCCCGTCACCCGACCAGGTCGGCTCGCTGATCGAGCTCGGCAAGGGCTTCCTCGAGGACGGCGACGAGGTCGTCCTCCGCGCCAGCGCCCCCGGCGCCAACGGCACCCGCATCGGCTTCGGCGAGGCCCGCGGCCGG
>NZ_JBMCZA010000243.1:114200-129053 GCF_048654705.1 Nocardioides sp. CPCC 206348 | reverse complement strand
AACGAAAAGGACCAGAAATGAAGGAACTGCTCGACCGCTTCGAGGCCAAGGCCCCCGAGATCGTCTTCGAGTGGCACGACGCCGAGACCGACGCGAAGGGCTGGGCGGTCATCAACTCGCTGCGCGGCGGCGCGGCCGGCGGTGGCACCCGGATGCGGGTCGGCCTGGACCGCCGCGAGGTCGAGTCGCTGGCCAAGACCATGGAGGTCAAGTTCACCGTCTCCGGTCCGGCGATCGGTGGCGCGAAGTCCGGCATCGACTTCGACCCGAACGACCCGCGCCGCGAGGGCGTGCTCGCGCGCTGGTTCAAGGCGCTGGCCCCGCTGCTGAAGACCTACTACGGCACCGGCGGCGACATGAACGTCGACGAGATGCACGACGTGATCCCGCTGACCGAGCGCTACGGCCTGTGGCACCCGCAGCAGGGCATCGTCAACGGCCACTTCGCCGCCGACGAGCGCGAGCTCGTGCAGCGCGTCGGCATGCTGCGCCTCGGCGTCTCGAAGGTCGTCGAGGACCCGCGGTACACGCCGGACCAGAAGGCGAAGTACACGATCGCCGACCTGGTCACCGGCTGGGGCGTCGCCGAGTCGGTCGTCCACTACTACGCGACGTACGGCGTCGCGCAGGGCCAGTCCCTCGTGGGCAAGCGGGTCATCGTCCAGGGCTGGGGCAACGTCGGCTCGGCCGCGGCCTACTACCTGTCCGAGGCGGGTGCCCGCATCGTCGGCATCATCGACCGCAACGGCGGCCTGATGAACGCCGACGGCTTCACCCGCGAGGAGGTGCACCACCTCTTCGTCAACAAGCAGGGCAACGCACTGGCCGCCGACGACCTGATCCCGTTCGACCAGCTGGACGACGCGATCTGGGACATGGGAGCCGAGATCTTCCTGCCCTGTGCGGCGTCGCGCCTGGTCACCGTCGAGCACGTGAAGCGCCTCGTGTCCGCGGGCCTGGAGGTCATCTCGGCCGGCGCGAACGTCCCGTTCGCCGACCCGGAGATCTTCTACGGATCGACCTACGAGTTCGCCGACCAGCACGTCGCGGTGATCCCCGACTTCATCGCGAACTGCGGCATGGCGCGCACCTTCACGATGCTGATGGAGGGCATCGCGGAGGTCTCCGACGAGGCCATCCTCGGCGACGTCTCGCGGACCATCCGCACCGCGCTGGAGAAGTGCCACGAGCGCTCGCCGCACCCGACGCTGCTCGCGGCCACGGCCCTGGAGATCGCGCTGGACCAGCTGGTCTGATCACCTACCGCCTCGGCAGGGACCGGACGTAGGCGTCGGACAGGTCCATCAGGTCGAGCACGTAGTCGTAGTCGTCCCGCATCCCCTTGATCGGGTACGACGACCCGTCGGCCAGTGACGTCGCCGAACCGTCGTCGAAGCCGCGCCCCGGGGCGAAGATCGCCTGGTCGTTGACGAACGTCCCGGTCGGGGCGTGGAAGCGCTCACCGAACGCGTGCCCGCCGGTGTTGAGCAGGTCGACCCCGAACGCGACGAAGCGCTCCTGGGCCAGAGAGATGCCGAGCAGGTTCGCGATCGTCGGCAGGATGTCGACCTGCGAGGCGACGTGCTCGCTGCGGGACGCCTCGCCGCCGGGGACGTGGATCACCAGCGGGGTGTTGAAACGGCGCTCGAAGCGGTAGTCCGGATCGAGTGCGCGGACTCCCGCGACCGTGTCCTTGTCGTTGAGCCCGGCATGGTCGCCGTACGCGACGAAGAGGGACTTGTCCCAGAGGCCGGTCTGCCGGAGGCCGCGGATGAACAGGCCGAGCGCATGGTCGGCGTAGTTCTGCGCCTGGAGGTAGGCGCCGACCTCGGTGCCCTCGAGCTCGCTGGGCAGCCGCAACCGCACCTTGTCGGCGGGCACCTTGAACGGGCCGTGCCCGGAGGCGGTGACGAGCTGCGTGTAGAACGGCCGGTCGGTGGCGTCGAGCTCCAGGAGGCGCACCAGCGAGCGCCCGTAGAACTCCTCGTCGGAGACTCCCCAGAAGTTGAACTTCGGGCCGGGGTACTCGTCCTTCTCGTGCCATCGGTCGAAGCCGAGCGCGCGGAACAGGTCGTCGTGGTCCCAGAACTTCGCCCAGTTCACGTTGAAGGTCTCGGACACGTAGCCGCGCGGGCGCAACAGCTTGGGCAGGCTCGGCAGGTCGCGGTCGCCGTACCCGGTGGACATGGCGACGTCCCCGACCGGATAGATCGACGTGTTGGAGATGAACTCCGCGTCGACCGTGTTGCCCTTGCCGATCTGCTGGAAGTGGTGCGGGAAGTAGGCGCTCTCGCCGACGAGGTCGTTGAGGTGCGGCGTCACCTCCTGCCCGTCGACCTCCAGCCCGATGACGAACTCCTGCATCGACTCCAGCTGCACCACGACGAGGTTCTTGCCTGCGGCGGCGCCGAACCCGCGGGCGCGGGCCGGGTCGGTGACCGTGGTGTGGTTGCGCGCCTTGAGCTCGGCCACGTCGTCGTACGCCGTGGCGAGGTCCAGCGTCTGCTTCGTCCGGAGCGCCCGGATCAGGGCGTCCGCCTCGTAGCCGAGCACCCCGAACTGCTCGGCGCGGTACTGCTCGTTGCGCACGTCGACGCCACTGCGAAGGACGACCGCGGTGACCAGGATCCCCGTGACCACGACGGCACCCAGGCGGCGCAGTCGGCGGGCCCCTGCCGGAGCGTGCGGTGGCAGCCAGCGGTCCCCGTGGAGCAGGAGCCCGACTGCAGGCGCGAAGGCGAGGTCGACGTAGAAGAACACCAGGCGCCAGTCCAGCAGGCTGGCGATGCTGGCCCGGACGTCGTCGGCCTGGTCGGCCTCGTCGAGCACCGTGAAGGTGGGCAGGGTCTGGTAGTAGCCGAAGTAGAGGACAGCGGCAGTGAGGAAGACGCTGACGGCCGCGTTGAGGGCCCACAACGCCGGAGACGTCGCAGGTCCTGGCGCGATCAGGGCGATCACCCCGACCAGGACGGCTGCCGCAGCCACGTCGGCGAGCAACATCGTGGGACCCGGAACCCCGAAGACCAGGAGCCGGAAGAGCACCAGCTTCGCCACGAGGAGACCCAGGATCAGGCGCTCCGGCCGGGGGCGCCGAAGGGTCGCGGCCATGGAGGAAATCTAGTCGCTGCACCCTCAGCTGAGCCCGGCCAGCCGCACCACCACTCTCGCCAGGTCACCCTCCTCGACCCAGACGGCTCGCTGCCGCGCGGCGCCGGTCCCCACGGCGAACAGCTCGTCGACGGCGTCCTCCACCCGCCCCAGGTCGCCGCTGGCCCCGAGTGCGCCGGCAACGTGGTCGACGAGCGCGTCGACGACTGCCCGAGCCGCTCGAGGTCGGTGCGTGAGCGGGTCCAGGAGGTCCCCGGAGAGTCCCCACCTGCCGGCCTGCCACATCGCCAGCCGCAGCACGGCCACCGGCGCATCCGCCGGAGGCCGGCCCGCGCGCCACTCGTCCGCGGCGGTCTCGACCAGCGCCCGGCACAGGCCGGCGACGAGGACGGCGACCTTCGGGTCCAGGCACACGTCGGCCACCCGGATCTCCAGGGTCGGGTAGTGCCGCGACGGCCGCGCGTCGAAGTAGGCCATCCCCTCGTCCACGGGGACTCCGGTGTCGAGCAACCGCTGCACGTGCGCCCGGTAGGCGCTGGCGGTGCCGTGGACCTCCGGTGGGCCTGCCGTCGGCCACCGGCTCCACACCTGGTTGCGATAGCTCTCGTAGTCCGAGTCGATGCCCTGCCAGAAGGGCGAATTCGCGCTCATCGCCATCAAGGTCGGCAACCACACCCGGATCCGGTCCATGGCCCCCACCGCCTCGTCGTCCGACTCGACCGAGACGTGGACGTGGCACCCGCAGGTCAGCTGCTCGCGCGCCGTCAGCCCGAACTTCCGGGCAATCTCCGCGTACCGCGGCTTCGTGGACGTCAGCGGCCGCACCGGCAGGGGCGAGGTTCCGCTGGCCACGACGAGGGCTCCGGCGTCGAGGGCTGCCGAGCGCGCCTTCTCCCGCCACGTGATCAGGTCGGTCTCCAGGGCCGCCAGGTCGTCCTCGGGTGGGGTGTCCGTCTCGATCATCTGCTGCTGGAGCTCGGGGCCCAGCGAACCTCCCACGGCACCGTGGCGATCGGTGTCGCCCCGGCCGCGTGCGACGCGAAGGACCTGGCTGGCGACCGAGCGCGGACAGCCGGTCTCCGCATCGACGAGGAGGAGCTCCTCCTCCACCCCGACTGTCCGGAGCCGGCCGGGGGTACTGCCCGGGGAGCCCATGGGGCTCACCACGACCTCGGTCCGGAAAGGCGCTGGGTGAGCTGTCGCAGTAGGGGCACGTCGCTGCGGTACCCCCGAGCCGGATTTCGAACGGACCGGGTGGTTCCGGGTCAGAGCGCGAAGCCCACGCCCGTCAGCTCCTCGCTGAGCGTCCACAGCTTGCGGCCGAGCTCGGCATCGCTGGCGTACGTGCTGAGCCTCGCGGGTCCGACCGGGCCGCGGGTCTCGCGGAACCGGCGCGAACCGCTGTAGGAACCGGGCTCGGCCAGCGTGGCGGCGTACAAGGACGGGTTGGCGCCCTTGGCGGCCGACTGCAGCACGATCGGCAGGACGTACGGCGCCAGGCGGGCCACGAGCTTGTTGGCTCCCATGCCGTCCGGTGACGCCACGAGGTTGGTGGCCGAGACGCCGGGGTGCGCGCCGGTGGAGGTGAGCTTCGCGCCGGCTGCCGTCGCACGGTGGTGCAGCTCGCGCATGAACAGGACGTTGGCGAGCTTGCTGTTGCCGTAGTACGCCTCGGGCTTGTACCCCGCCTCGGGGTTGGCCTCCAGCACCTTCTCGTTGCCGCCGTGGTGGGCGATCGAGGCGACCGTGACCACGCGCGGTGTCGGGGCGGCGAGGAGCGCCGGCAGGAGCCGTCCGGTCAGCGCGAAGTGGCCGAGGTGGTTGGTGCCGAACATCAGCTCGTGCCCGTCCTCGGTGGCCCGGTACGTCGGCGGGTTCATCACGCCGGCGTTGTTGATGAGCAGGTCGAGCGGGCCGTCCCACCTCTCGGCGAACGCCCGCACGGACGCCTGCGACGACAGGTCCAGCTGTTCGACGCGTACGTCGCCCTGCATGCCGGCAGCGGCCTGCTGTGCCTTGTCGGCGTTGCGGCACGCCAGCACGACCGTGGCGCCATGGGCGGCGAGCTCACGAGCGGTCACCTCGCCGATGCCGACGTTGGCTCCCGTGACGACGGCAGTGCGGCCGGTCAGGTCGGGCAGGTCGGCGGGGCTGAAGGTCATGGCGGCCACGGTAGCCCGTTCTGGCTGCTCGGGGGCTCGTCGGCTCCGCACAGATGGAAGCGTGAATCGGCACCAGTCGCCCTCGCTGATGCTGGTTGTCCGCCGTGATCCTCAGCCGAGCTTGCTCAGCGCGATGTCGACGATCATGTCCTCCTGGCCGCCGACCAGGCCACGCCGGCCGCACTCCATCAGGATCTGGCGTACGTCGACGTCGTACTGCTCGGCCGCACGCTCCGCGTGCCGCAGGAACGACGAGTAGACGCCGGCGTACCCGAGGGTCAGCGTCTCGCGGTCCACACGGACCGGGCGATCCTGGAGCGGGCGGACGATGTCGTCCGCGGCGTCCTGGAGGGCGAAGAGGTCGCAGCCGTGCTCGAACCCGGACAGATCGGCCACCGCGACGAAGGCCTCGATCGGGCAGTTGCCGGCACCGGCACCGTGCCCGGCCAGCGAGGCGTCGACCCGGACGGCACCGTTCTGCACGGCGACGACCGAGTTGGCGACGGAGAGCGAGAGGTTCTCGTGGGCGTGGATGCCGATCTCGGTGGCGTCGTCGAGGACATCGCGATAGGCCCGGACCCGGGCGGCGACGTCGTCCATGGTGAGCCGACCACCGGAGTCGGTGACGTAGACGCAGTGGGCGCCGTACGACTCCATCAGCTTCGCCTGCTTCGCGAGCTCCGCGGGCTCGGCCCTGTGGGAGAGCATCAGGAAGCCGGACACGTCCATGCCGAGCTCACGGGCGGCCTCGATGTGCTGGGCGGAGACGTCCGCCTCGGTGCAGTGAGTGGCGACCCGCACCGATCGCACGCCGAGGTCGTGGGCACGCTTCAGCTCGTGGACCGTGCCCACGCCGGGCAGCAACAGGGTGGTGAGCCTGGCCCGCTTGAGCACCGACGCCGCGGCCTCGATCCACTCCCAGTCGGTGTTGCTGCCGGGACCGTAGTTCAGCGAGCCGCCAGCGAGGCCGTCGCCGTGCGCGACCTCGATCGCATCCACGCCGGCCTCGTCGAGCGCGATCACGATGCGCTGCACGTCCTCGGGAGCGATGCGGTGACGGACGGCGTGCATGCCGTCACGCAGCGTGACGTCCTGGACGAAGATCGGAGTGCTCATGCCTGGGCCGCCTTCTCGTTGATGCGGGCTCCCGCGATCCGGTCGGCGACCTGCATGCCGGCCGAGGTCATGATGTCGAGATTTCCGGCGTACGACGGCAGGAAGTGTCCGGCGCCCTCCACCTCGAGGAACACCGACACCTGGTGTGTGGGTCGGTCCGCGCCCTCGGCCACCAACGTCTCGACCGGCTGGTCGGCGGGGATCTCGACGACCTGGACCTCCTGGACGAGGCGGTAGCCCGGGACGTACGCCGCGACGTCCGAAACCATCTTCTCCACGCTCGCGCGGATCTGCTCGTGCTGCGCCGGGTCCGGTGCATTCACGAGCGCGAGAACGGTGTCGCGCATCATCAGGGGCGGCTCGGCCGGGTTGAGGATGATGATCGCCTTGCCCCGATCGGCCCCGCCGACCTGCGTGATCGCCGCCGACGTCGTCTCGGTGAACTCGTCGATGTTGGCGCGGGTCCCCGGACCAGCGGACTTCGAGGCGATGCAGGCGACGATCTCGGCGTAGGCGACGGGCACGACCCGGGAGATCGCAGCCACCACGGGGATCGTGGCCTGGCCACCGCAGGTCACCATGTTCACGTTGGGGGCCCCGAGGTGCTCCTCGATGTTCACGGCCGGGATGACGTAGGGGCCGATGGCAGCAGGCGTGAGGTCGATCAGCCGCTTCCCGAGGGGCTGCAGCAGCGCGGCATTCGCCACGTGGGCCTTGGCCGACGTCGCGTCGAAGACGATCTCGATGTCGGCGAACTCCGGCATCGCGATGAGACCGTGCACGCCCTCGTGGGTCGTGGGGACGCCGAGGTCGCGGGCCCGCGCCAGACCCTCGGATGCCGGGTCGATGCCGACCATCGCCCCCATCTCGAGGTGCTTCGCCGTGCTCTGGATCTTGATCATCAGGTCGGTGCCGATGTTGCCCGAGCCGATGATCGCCACCTTGGTCCTGCCGATGCCGCTCATCGCGACACCTCGGCGAACGTGATCGACAGTGAGCCGAGGCCAGTGATGGTGACATCGACCTGAGCGCCCGGCGCCGCGGGGCGCATCGGCCCGAGCGCACCCGAGAGCACCACCTGCCCGGCGCGCAACGGCTCACCGAGGTCACGGGCGGTCCGGGCCAGCCACTGCAACGCGAGCAGCGGGTCACCGAGGCAGTCCGCACCGGTGCCGGCGGAGTCCGCCTGGCCGGTCACGGTCATGGTCATCACGGTGTCGCGGGGGACGAACCGTTCGAGCGGCACGCGCTCGCGACCGAGCACGAACCCACCGGCCGACGCATTGTCGGCAACGGTGTCGGAGAACCGGATGTCCCAGTCGGCGATCCTGCTGTCGCAGATCTCGATCGCCGCGACCGCGTGATGGACAGCGTCCGTCACCTGGTCGAGATCGAGGTCGCCCTCGTCGAGGTCCGCCCCCAGCACGAAGGCGATCTCCGCCTCGACCCTGGGCTGCAGGAGCCGGTCGAGCGGGACGGGTACGGCGGCGTCGTACTCCATGTCGGCGAAGAGGACCCCGAGATCCGGCTGGTCCACGCCCAGCTGCTCCTGGACGGCCTTCGAGGTGAGCCCGATCTTGCGACCCACGACGCGCGCTCCCGTCGCCATCCGGGCCGCGTTGACCTCCTGCTGCACGGCGTACGCAGCGCGGATGTCGGTGGCGCCGATGAGGTCGCGCACGGGTTCGCTCGGGGTTCCGGTGGCGGATGCCTCGAGCAGTCGGCGGGCAGCACTCCGGATCGTCGTCGTTTCGTGGGTCAGCTCCGTCATGGGAACACTGTCCGCAGTGGACCCCCGGTGGAGGCAGGCCGTGTTCCAGCCAGCGGCACTCGGACCAGCCACGAGGTGGGTCAGGGCGTGCGGGCGGCGCCGCAGTCGCCGGAGGTGCTGGGGCTGCCCGGCTTGAGCAGCTGTCCAAGACCGTCGAGCGTGCACGCCAGGATTCCCTTGGTCGAGGTCAGCAGGCTCTCGAGCGGGGCGGTCGGCGAGCCCGGAATGGGCGCGGGAGCATCGGGCGCTTCGCCGGCAGTCGATCCGCCACTCGGGCCGGCGGGCTTCGCCGGTGCCGGTGCGGGCAGCTCCGCCTTCACTCCGGACTTCTTCGCGCCGGACTTCCGGGCGTCCCCGTGGCGGGCCGGAGCAGCGCGCACGGCCGAGCCCGTCGGGGAGACCACCCGTCCTGCGGCGGTCGGCACGAGGCCGCCCACGGCATAGGAGTCAGCGGTCTCGAGCACCAGGTCGGCGTACTTCTGCGAATGGTTGTAGCGGAGCACCGCAGCACGCTGGCCTGCCGTCGTCGACAGGTCCTCGTCCCCGGAGCAGAGATAGACGGCAGCGGCGAGCGCCGCGTCGTCGACGTCCTGCGGGTTGCGCTCACTGTCGCTGTCGCCGTCGACCCCCACGACCGCCCAGGTGCTCGGGATGAACTGCATCGGGCCGACCGCACGGTCCCAGGCCTTGTCGCCGTCGAGCCGACCACCGTCAGTGTCCGAGACCCTGGCCGTGGCTCGCGAGCCGTTGAGCGCGACACCGATGATGCCGGGAACGGCGACGCCGTCGTCACGCAGCTGATTGCCGTTGGCGTTGCCGTGATTGGACTCCACCTTGCCGATCGCGGCGAGGAGCGGCCACGCCAGCCCGCACTTCTCGTCTGCTTCGCGCATGACCGTCGACGCGCGCTGGTAGGCCGAGAGGGCGGGCGAGGGGATCAGCTCCGAGGTCAGGTTCGAAACGGCGACCAGGCGAACGGGCCGCGCGACCTCGGCGGATCCGACACTGACGCTGGCCGGCGACTCGACCGCCTCGTCCGGCATCGACACCTGGGGCAGCTCGGCGGCCGAGGTACCGAGGCCGGCGACGGGCACCACGCCGGCGCCTGCGATCGCGACCGTCCAGGACACCGACACCACGCCCAGGGGAAGGAGCATGGCGGCGCGTCGTACACGGCCATTGGCTGGCCGGCGGTGGCGGGCTGCTCGGAAACTCATGACCCGACGCTAGGCGGCGCAGCAGTCGCACACATCCGGCCCTGAGAGGAGATCCCTCTCTCTTACGGTAGGTGCGGCCACCTCAGACGTCGGTGATGCGGACCCCGGCGTGCGCCTTGTAGCGCTTGTTCATCGCGATCAGGTTCGCGGTCAGCGCCTCGACCTGATGGGCGTTGCGCAGTCGACCGCCGAAGACCCCACGAACGCCGGGCAGCAGCGCCGACAGCTCGATGACGACGTCGACTGCCTCGGCGTCGTCGCCCAGGACGAGAACGTCGGTGTCCAGGCTCGCCACGGTCGTGTCCTCGAGCAGCGCCGCGCTCAGGTGGTGGAAGGCACCGACCACCCGACTGTCGGGCAGCAACGCCTTGGCCTGCTCCGCGGCCGATCCCTCGAGCACCTGCAACGCGTAGGGACCCTGCTTGTCGAAGCCCAGCGGGTTGACGCAGTCGATGACGATCTTGCCCGCCAGCTCCGGACGCAGCTCGGTGAGCAGCTGGGCATGGCCGTCCCAGGGCACCGCCACGATCACGATGTCAGCGGCCGCAGCTGCGGCGCGGTTGTCGATGCCGACCACGCCGACGCCGTCCTCGCGCATCTCCTTCGCCACGACCTCCGCCCTGGCGGCATCGCGGCTGCCGATCACGACCTTCGCTCCGCCGAGCGCCAGGCGCCGGGCGAGGCCCCGGCCCTGCGGTCCGGTACCTCCGAGGACAGCAAGAACGGTTTCAGGATTCATGGGCGCAGTTTACGACAGAATGGTCTGACCATTCAGTGACGACCGTCACTGGCCGCCCTGCGCCGCGCTCCTGAGCTCGGGGAAGTCCTCGTCGCGCCACTCCTTCGTGAGCCGGTCGTCGGCATGGTCGTTCTCCCGCGCGCGGAGCTCGACGCGGCGGATCTTGCCCGAGATGGTCTTGGGCAGCTCGTAGAACTCCACCCGGCGGACCCGGAGGTACGGCGCCAGGTTCTCGCGCGCGTGGCGCAGGATCTCCAGCGCTGTCTCCCGGGTCGGCTCGTGGCCCGGCGCGAGCGCGACGTAGGCCTTCGGAACCGCGAGCCGGACCGGATCCGGGGCCGGCACGACGGCCGCTTCGGCGACCGCGGGATGCTCGATCAGCACGCTCTCGAGCTCGAACGGGGAGATCTTGTAGTCCGACGCCTTGAAGACGTCGTCGGTCCGCCCGATGTAGGTGATGTAGCCGTCCTCGTCGCGGGCCGCGACGTCTCCCGTGTGATAGAAACCGCCGGCCATCGCCTCGGCGTTGCGCTCCTCGTCGCCCTGGTACCCGGTCATCAGCGCGAGTGGTGAGGCCGCGAGGTCCAGGCAGATCTCGCCCTCGCCGACGCCGTCGACGAGCTCGCCACTGACCGGGTCGACCAGCACGCTGGGGATCCCGGGCAGCGGGCGGCCCATGGAGCCGGGCTTGACGAGTGCACCCGGGGTGTTGCCGATCTGGCAGGTGGTCTCGGTCTGGCCGAAGCCGTCGCGGATGGTGAGTCCCCAGTGCTGGTCGACCTGCGCGATGACCTCGGGGTTGAGCGGCTCCCCCGCGCCGACCAGTTCGCGCAGCGCAGCCGGCTTGGTGCCGAGATCTGCGTTGATGAGCATCCGCCACACCGTCGGCGGGGCACAGAAGGACGTCACCCGCTCGCTGTCCAGCCGCCCGAGCAGCGAGCCGGCCTCGAAGCGCTGGTAGTCGTAGACCACGATCGTCGCCTCCGCGTTCCACGGTGCGAAGAAGCAGGACCACGCATGCTTCGCCCAGCCGGGCGAGGAGATGTTGAGATGGACGTCGCCGGGGCGCAGGCCGATCCAGTACATCGTCGACAGGTGCCCGACCGGGTACGACGCCTGGGTGTGTTGCACGAGCTTGGGCCGTGACGTCGTACCGCTGGTGAAGTAGAGCAACAGAGGGTCCTCGGGCGTCGTGACCGGGTGCTCCACCTCGGCAGCTGTCCCGTCGGCGGCGTCGGAAAGGGACTGCCAGCCAACGCGCTCGCCGACCACGATCCGGAGGTATTCGCCCGGGACCTCGTCGAACTTCGCCGCGTCCCCCGGGTTGCAGACGACCACACGCGCCCCGGTCCGTTCCATCCGGTCGCGCAGGTCGGCCGGGCCGGCAGCCATCGCGGTCGGCACCAGCACGGCGCCGAGCTTGATGACGCCGAGCATGACCTCCCACAGCTCGACCTGGTTGCCCAGCATCACCAGGACGGGGTCGCCCTTGCGCACGCCGTGCGAGGCGAGCCAGTGGGCGACCCGGTCGGACCGGGTGACCATGTCGTCGAAGGACACCGCCGTGCGCGAGCCGTCCTCGGAGAGCACCACCAGGGCGTCGCGGTCCTGACCACGTGCGATGACGTCGAACCAGTCGTGGGCCCAGTTCCACTGCGGCCCGACGTCCGGGAAGGCGAAGCCGGCGACGGCCGCCTCGTGGTCGCCCCGCAGGTCCAGCAGCTGGTCGCGCGCCTCGCGGAAGTGGGCACTGGCCCCCGTGCTGGACGCAGCGTTCGATGTCATCGGGCGCTCACTCCCCCAGGCCGAGGAACTGACCGATGACGTCGTTGAAGTCAGCGGCGCGCTCGATCTGCGTCCAGTGGCCGCAGCGCGCGAAGACGTGGAGATCGGCGTCGGGCAGCAGCCGCAACATGTTCAGGGCGATGTCGACCGGGACGATGTTGTCCTCGCGGCCGTGCACGAGCAGCGTCGGCCGGGTGACCGCGCGGACCTGCTCCTCGGTGATGGCGAGCTCGGCACCGGCGTGGTCGGGGTGGAAGAACATCAGCCGGTAGGCCTCGTGCGCGCCCGGAGCTGCGCTGGCCTCGTACCGGATCTGCACCAGTTCGTCGCTGATCAGCGACGGGTCCACGGCGAAGTGACCGCGGAGCAGGTCGCGCATGTTGTCGGGCGACGGCTCGTAGGCACGCAGTGCCTTGAGGCCGTCGGTGAGCGTCATGCCGACACCGGGCGAACCCATCAGGACCAGCTTGTCCAGACGGTCCTGGTCGTCCTCGGCCATCTGGAGGGCGATCCGGCCGCCCAGCGAGTTGCCGACGACGGAGACCTTGTCGATCCCGAGCGCATCGAGGTAGCCCCACACGTGGTCGGTCCAGGTCCGCAGGGAGTACCGCACGTCGGCAGGACGCTCGGTGTGGCCGAAGCCGACGATGTCGAGCGCCAGGGCGCGGGCGTTCTCCGCGACCACGGGCAGTGCGTGCTGCCAGTTGGCCCAGGCGGACACGCCCGGACCGGAGCCGTGCAGGAACAGGACCGGCGTGCCCTGCCCGAGGTCGTGGTGGTGCGTGGACGTCCCGCGGACGTCGATGAAGGCGCCGCGCGCCGCGTCGGGTGCCGGGGCTGCAGAAGTCGAGCTGGATGTCGTGGTCACGCGACCGACGCTAGGCACGGGCGAAGGCGGTCACAACGAGCGGTTCCAGCGACTAGAAAGGCGGAGCGGTGAGCCCGGCGGATGCCCGCCGGAATGCATCCAGCTCGATCTCCAGACGCCGGGGATCGCGGATCTGGGCCACCAGGTTGCGCCGACCGAGGCTCGCCGGGGCGGCGTCGTCGAGGAAGTGCCGGCGACGTTGCTCCGCCCACCGGGCGACCGCATCGTCGGGGTCACCAGCCAGCGCGCTCGTGAGAACCGGGGCCAGGGTGGCGGCATCGCACCAGCCCGACAGCGAGGTGTGTCCGGTCATCGGATGGGTGACGTGGGCCGCGTCGCCAACCAGCACCACCCGACCCGAGCGGTACGACGTGGCGCTCCGCTGGTGCATCCGGGCTGCGGACCACTCGAGGACCTCGGGCCGGGTTCCGGTCACTTCCTCCAACACCTCGACGACCCGCTGCTCGACGGCAGACTCCTCGTGCGACAGGGACTCCTGGAAGAGATACCGCCATGTGTGGTGGCCGGCCCGCTCGACGACCGCACCCCGGTGGCCGTCGATCTGGAACGTGGTGTCGGAGTACCCCATGGCACCGAAGTCGTGGCGCACCAGCGCGACGACGCAACGCTCGGTCCACGTCGTGCCCTCGAACGCGAGGCCGGCGTGGCGTCGTACGGCGCTGGCCGGACCGTCGGCTCCCACGACCCAGCGCGCACGCAATGACTGCGGACCGGAAGCGCCCCCGTCCAGGAGGAGGTCGACGATCTCCTCGTGCTGACGCAGGGTCTCGAGGTGGACGTCGTCGATGACCTCGACGTTCGGCAGGGCGAACAGCGCCGCACGCAGGATCCCACGCAACGCGGCGGGTTCCAGGCGGAGGTTGAACGGGAGTCGCACCTCGGGACCGAGCTCGCGGACGTCGTACACATGACGCTCACCGGTGGCCAGGACGTGGAGTCCCCAGTGCGCGGTCGCCTCACCGGCGAGGAGGGCGTCGTCGAGGACGCCGAGCCCTTCGAGCACGGGGAGCACCGACCAGTGGTGAACGGCAGTCCAGGGCAAACGCGGCGCAGGGACCGTGTCGAGCACCGTGACGTCCACCCCGGATCGGGCGAGCCCGAGTGCCGTCGCGAGGCCGGCGGTGCTTGCCCCGACGACCGCGACGTCCGTCGTCCGCGACGTCACGCCGGCACCGCGGATCGGCGGAGCAGGTCCAGTCCGTTCGTACGGAACACCCGTTGGGCACCACCGGTTCCGAGAGCGCCGTCGAGTTCCGCGCCGGCGAGCATGCCCCGCGCTTCCGCCGTCAGCTCGGGGAAGAAGGGGTGATCGGTGCCGAGCACGATGCGATCGGCACCGAACCGGTGCACGAGGATCCGCAGGTGCTCGGGGTCCAGGACCAGGCTGTCGACGTACAACGACCGGACACGTTCGTCGATCGCTCCCGGCGAACGGCCCTGGAGCAGCTCGGCACCCAACCGCAGCCGGGGATAGGACCACGCGAACCCGCCACACCCGTGCGCGAGCACGACGCGAAGTCCGGGGAAGCGCTCCAGGACACCGCCGAACACCAGCGCCCCCGCGGCAAGGGCAGTGTCGGTGTGCATGCCGAGTCCGAAGTCGTAGGGCTGGCCCGAGCGTCGAATGGTCCCGGACCCGCCGTCCGACGGATGCACGAAGACGAGCGCCCCGAGCGCCTCGGCTGCCTCGAAGAACGGCAGCAGCCGGGGGTCGTCGAGCTCGAGGCCCGCGACGCGTGCGCCGATCTCGACTCCAGCAAGCGGCTGCGCTCCGCCCATCACGTCCGCCAGTACGGCGACCGCGCGGCCAGCGTGGAGCAGCGGCACCGTGCCCAGCCCGGCGAGACGACCGCCGCTCCCGGCGACGGCGCGGGCGATGGACGCATTGGTGGCTTCGGCGTATGCCGTCGCTGCACCGGCATCGTCGACGTAGGGGAAGGTGACCGGGACCGGCGAGATCACCTGGAGCTCGACGCCCGCGGCATCGAGGTCCCGCAGCCGCGCGTCGACGTCCCACAGCGAGGGACGGACGTCGCGGAACGGACGGTCGCCGATCAGGATCCGGC
>NZ_JBMCZA010000243.1:104492-114190 GCF_048654705.1 Nocardioides sp. CPCC 206348 | reverse complement strand
CCCATCCAGTGGGCGTGCAGGTCCACACCACCGGTGAGCTCGCCCGCGTCCATCCCGACACGGTGCCCGCTGGGAGCCGATCCGGCAGGAGGGATTTCCGGGGACCGGAACGCAGGGCTGCCGTACGAGACTGCGCGGAGGTACAGTGACGAGCATCACGGCAAATGGTTGGACCAAGGGGGTGGGCCCGTGACCCAACAGGTGATGTCGGAACCCGAACAGGACGCAGGAGCCGCTCCGGCCGCTCCGGCCACCGAGCCGCCGAGCATCCTGACCAAGGCCTTCGACCTGCTGCGTGCGTTCAACCCGCACGAGCGGGTGATGACGCTGAGCGAGCTGGCTCGCGCCGCGGCGCTGCCCAAGTCCACGGTCCACCGCCTGCTCGCACGACTCGTCGAGCTCGGTGCCGTCGAACACCACCGGTCCGGCTACAAGATCGGTCTCGGCCTGCTCCAGCTCGGCGCGGGCACGCCGGCCGGCTACATGCGCGACCTCGGCATGCCGCACCTCGGCCAGCTGCACCGCTGGAGCTCGGCGACAGTTCACTTCGCCGTGCTGAGGCAGTTCGACGTCGTCTACCTGGAGAAGCTCGCCACGCGTGAGTCCCCTGCCTCCATCACCAGCATCGGCGGCCGGCTGCCAGCCAACTGCACCGCGATCGGCAAGGCCCTGCTGGCCCACGAGAACTTCGATGACCTCGCCGACTTCCTGCCCAACCCGCTTCCGGGCATGACCACCCGGTCGATCACCGCCGTCGACACCCTCATCGCCGAGCTCCGCAAGGTCCGCGACGCGGGCATCGCCCGCGAGGAGGGCGAGGCCCAGCCGGGACTGAGCTGCATCGCCGCACCCGTCCTGCTCAACGGCTTCGCCATCGGCGCCGTCTCCCTCGGTTTCGCGACCGGGACCGAGCTGCCCCCGCAGGCCGAGCGGGCCCTCACCCTGACCGTTCGTCGCATCGCCGAGGACGTCGACAACGGACTGGCCGAGGGCCGCGAGCACTGGTTCCCCCGCGAGATCTGACCTACCCGGTCTCGAGACGGTTGCTGCGCAACCTCCTCGACCAACGAAGGGCCCTACCTGAAGAGGGCGAACGCCTTGTTGGAGTTGAAGATCTCGGTCACGACCCAGTCCGACCAGGACAGTTCCAGGCCGAGCTCGGACATCGCCCCGAGCAGGCAGAACCAGTTGAGCATCTCGTGCTGGCCGGAGTCGACGACCTGACGGCTCGTACGGGCGTTCCACGTGTCGTAGTCGCCAGCAAGCATCGCGTCGTAGAGCGCCTGGTCCGATGTCGTGTCAGGCCGCAGGTGCCAGCCGGCGTCGTACAGGAAGGCATGCGACCAACTGGACGAGGCGACCAGTGCGACCCGCTTGCCGCTGGCGGCGACCGACCGGCCGACGGCACGGCCGAACTCGAAGCAACGCTTCGGGCTGGGGCCCGGCGGGTCGAGCTGCTCGCCGGCGTTGATCTCGGCGAACCTGGCGATGCCGCCCTTGCGGGCGATGACGTGCTCGCCGTAGCAGTTCACGGCCATCGGCACGACCGGGTACGGGAACTTCGCGCCGACGTTGTCGTAGTCCAGGAACAGCTGGGTGTTGCCGAAGGCATGGGGGAAGTAGATGCCCTGGCGCGGCTCGTAGGAGTAGGCGACGTCGATGCCGTCGTTGAGCACGTCGATGGTGACCTGCTTGGCGAACTGGGGGTCGCCCTTCATGGTGAAGGTCGTGTCCGCCGGCAGCCCCCACACGTTGGGCACCTTGAGCTTCTGGGTGAGCACGCCGAAGGGCTCCACGACCGTGTCGTCGTAGGCGAGCATGCAGAAGGACGGAATGACCTCCTCGCGGAAGTTCTCGTACTGGTCGTCGCCCCACACGAGGAGCACGTCCGGCTCGAACTCGTCGATCGCCTCGCGGCAGATCCGCATGTCCTCCAGCAGACGCGCCCGGTGCGCGGCAGCAGCGGCGGTGCCGCCGTCTTCGCCCCATTCCTCGCGGGCCAGGTCGCTCCAGGCCGCGCGGTCCTTGAACTCCTCGGGGATGTCAGGATCCTTGAGTGCGCTCTTGAGCAGGTTCGCCATGTGCTCGTCGGCTCCGGCGAGCGGGGGGTAGTGGGTCAGCCCCACACCAAGTACGTCGGCCACGTCGATGTCTCCTTCGATGGTGTTGTTCAGGCCGAGGTGGTGAGCAGCGACTGCTCGACCTCGGTGACGGGTGCGCCGGCGCCGATCGCCTTGCGCACCTTCATCAGCAGACGGGGGTCGTCGACGACCAGCGCCCCGACGATTCGACCGTCCGGGGCGGCGTACAGCGCGACCAGGTCGCCGCTCGCCATGCCACCGTGGAAGACCGTGGCCTTGCCCTCGGACGGGCGGCCCACGATCTGGATGCGGTGACCGTACTGGTCCGACCACACGTAGGGCAGCGGTGCCGCCGGCCGCGGTCGGCCGGTCAGGTGGGCGGCCATGATCTGCGCGTGGTCGCCGGCGTTGGTCCAGTGCTCCATGCGGATCGGCCGGTCGTACGACGGGTGCGGCCAACGGGCGATGTCACCCACGGCGTACACGCCGGGGAAGCCGAGGACCTGGAGGTCCTCGTCGCAGTCGATGCCGTCCTGGACGGGCAGTCCCGAACTTGTCAGCCACTGTGTCGCGGGCGTGGCACCGATGCCGACCACGACCATGTCGGCGGCCAGTTCCGCACCGTCGTCGAGCCGGACTCCGACCGCTCGGCCGTTCTCGGTCAGCACTTCGGCGACGGTGCGGCCCGCGTGCAGGTCGACGCCGTGGGCCCCGTGGACCGAGGCCACCTCGGCGCCGACCTCGGCACCGAGGACGTGTTCGAGCGGAGCAGCCTGAGCCTCGACCACCGCGACGTCCATGTGCCGGGCGCGGGCCGCCGAGGCGAACTCCGCGCCGATGAAACCGGCACCGACGACCACCGCGCTGCGGCCGGCACCCATCACGGCCTGAAGGGCGAGTGCGTCCTCGACACGACGGATCACGTGGACGCCGGCGATGCCTTCGGTTGCCGGGAGGCGGCGGGCCTCGACGCCGGTCGCGATCACCAACGCGTCGTACTCGATCTGCTCGCTGGTTCCGTCGACCTCGATCGTGAGGACCCGGGCGGCCGGATCGAGAGCCACCGCCCGTTGGCCCAGGCGGAGGTTGACGTCGAGGGACGCCACCTCGGCGCGCGTCAGCAGCGGGACCGGTTCGTCGGTCGCGTTCGCGAAGAGCATCTCCTTGGACAGCGGCGGCCGGTCATAGGGCAGGTGGGACTCGTCCGAGACGAGGACCAGCCGGCCGTCGTACCCGGCCCGGCGCAGGGCCTGGACCGAGCGGACTCCACCAGTCGAACCACCGACCACGACAACGGTGCGCATCAGAGCACGTAGACCTTGCCGTCGTCGACGACGACCTCGAAGGTGGCCAGGGCGACCGTGGCGGGGAAGCACAGGGCCTCGCCGCTGCGGATGTCGAAACGTGCCATGTGGAGCGGGCAGACGACCTCGTTGCCCTCGAGGTCGCTGTCCTCGCCCAGGGACCAGTCCTCGTGGGTGCACGTGTCGGCGGTCGCGTAGTAGGCGCCGTCGTCGGTGCGGTAGACCGCCACGGCCACCGTTCCGGGCCCACTCGGCGGCACCGTCATCGACTCGCCCGGCGCCAGCTCCCCGTCGTTGCAGGCAAAACGCCGCTCGACCGTCTGCACACTCTCCATCGGACTTCCTTCCATCTCCGGAGTCCCACTGTCGTCAGCGTGCGGGCCGGTCACCACGGCCCGTTCCGGCGTCCGGAACCACGCGATGCCCCACCGCTGCGGTTGCTGCACGGTGATCGCAATCCACTCTCAGAGACAAAGGAGTCGTCCGGTGTCCACCTACGTGAACGACGACCGTGAGACGCCGCGCTTCCAGGTGAACCGCGCGACCATGGTCGACCCCGAGGTCTTCGCGCTGGAGCGCGACAAGATCTTCAACCACACCTGGCTCTACATCGGCCACGAGACCGAGCTGAAGAAGAAGAACGACTACAAGACCCGCTCGGTCGCGGGCCGGCCGCTCATCTTCGCCCGCGACGCGAAGGGGGAGGTCAAGGTCTGGATCAACTCGTGCCCCCACCGCGGCGCGATGTTGTGCCGTGAGGACAAGGGCAACGCCCGCTTCCTCACCTGCTTCTACCACGGGTGGAGCTTCAGCACGGCGGGCGAAATGGTCTCGATGCCGAGTGACGAGTCCTACGGCGAGAACTTCGAACGTCCCGGGCTGGCGTCACCCGCGAAGGTGGACTCCTATCGCGGATTCGTCTTCATCAGCTTCGACCCCGACATCGTGGACCTCTCCACCTACCTCGCCGGCGCGAAGGAGTACCTCGACCTCGTCTGCGACCAGTCCGCGGTCGGCATGGAGGTCCTCGACGGCACTCACGAGTACTCCATCAAGGCCAACTGGAAGCTGCTCGTCGAGAACAGCATCGACGGCTACCACGCGGTGTCGACGCACCAGCGGTACTTCGAGATGGTGCTCGCCGCGCGCGGCAAGCTCGACCCGAAGGCGCTCGGCGACTCCCGGGGCATCGACCTCGGCAACGGCCACGCCGTGGTCGCGGGCGCACCCGCCACCGAGGGACTCTTCGGCCGGCCGCTGTCCGACGCGGGTGCCGCCGAGCGCGAGGCCCGCTTCGAACAGTTCGCCGAGACCTACGGACCCGGTTGGGTCGACCGCATGAAGGGCAACCGGAACCTGGTGATCTTCCCGAACCTGGTGATCGTGGACCTCGTCATGGGTGTGGTCGTTCGCAAGATCGACCCGATCACCCCCGACTACATGGAGGTCACCGCCTGGGAGCTCGCGCCGCCCGAGGAGGGCGACGAGCTCCGCAAGCAGCGCCTCGACAACTTCCTCACCTTCTGGGGTCCCGGCGGCCTGGCCTCGCCCGACGACGTCGAGGCGCTGGAGACCTGCCAGGTGGGCTTTGGTTCGGCCAGGGAGCTGGTCTGGTCCGACATCTCGCGCGGCATGAACAAGCCGGTCTGCAACACGACCGACGAGCTGCAGATGCGCACCTGGTGGCGCCGCTGGAACGAGCTGGTGACGGGCGAGCAGCTCCCCGCCGAGCCGAAGGCCCCGCTGGACGCGACCTTCACGGCACCGCGACAGGAGCGCGCCCCGGTGACGTCACCCGCGTCCTGACAGCAACGCACGAAGGCCGCCCCGCAGATCTGCGGGGCGGCCTTCGTTGTTCCGTGCTGCCGTTCAGGCGGCGCGCGACTGCCGCTCCCGCCACGACACGGCGAAGGGGGTGAGCCGGGCCGCCACGCGGGCGAGCAGCCACTCGACCGTGCGCTGCCATCCGTCGTACGACGCAGAGAAGCTGATGCCGTCCTCGGTGCGCCGGTGGAAGTCGGCCCCGACCCCGGGATAGACGACCACCCGACTGAAGATGTCTGAGCCCTCGTCGAGGACCTTCTGGAGCCGGACGAGCTCTGTCGCCGTCACATCGCCGGCGCCGGCCCCGAACAGGCCGAGCCACGGCGTACTCAGGACCGGTTCGGCAGCGACCGATGCGACGTCGGGAACGGGCGACAGGCTGACCGCGGCACCGAACTGCCGGGTCCGGGCCAGGTCGAGTGCGAGCGTTCCGCCTGCACCGATACCGACGATCCCGATCTGCTCGGCAGACCACCCGCACATCTTCGCCCGCGCTTCGGCGAGCGTCTCGACACCGGGCGAGACCCGCAGGGCGAGCGACTCGAAGCCCTCCATGGCGAAGGTGTTCATCGCCTCGATGACCTCGACCTCCGGCGTGGCATCGTCGGTCAGCAGCACGATCAACCCCCGCTGGGTGCCTCCGAGCCGGATCTCGAGTGCGGGCACGCCGTCGGCCAGCTCGGTTCGACTCGGTTCGATCAGGATCACGTCGGACATGTCTGCCTCCGGGGGCTCAGTCGGTCAATCAGCTCGTCGTTCAGTCGGTCGGGTGCGGGATCCACGGCCAGTACTTGGCCGTCGCGCCCGCATCCACGGTGATGTTGGTTCCGGTGACCATCGCCGACTCGTCGGACGCGAGGTAGACGACGGCACCGACGTAGTCGTCGGGAGTGGGCAGGCGCCCGAGCGGCAGCTGCGCCACGAAGTCGTTGCGGTACGCCGAAGGGCGGGCCAGCAATGCCTCCATGGCCTGCCGTGCTTCCGGGTCGGTCGGCGCGGTCGCCGTGGGGGTGAAGCCGTTGACGCGGATCCCGTACTGCGCCAACTCCATCGCGGTCGACCGGGTGAAGTTGATCAGCCCGCTCTTCCCGGTGGAGTACCCGACGTTGCCGGGCTGGCCCTGCCAGGCCGCGGTCGACAGCACATTGATGATGCTGCCCTCGCGCTGCTGCTCGATCATCGAGCGGCCGACGGCCCGGGTGAAGAGGAAGGATCCACCCAGGATCACGTCGAGCTGGCGCCGGAAGGCGTCGTACTCCATGTCGAGGACGCCCTGCTGCTGGAAGAACACCGCGTTGTTGACGAGGATGTCGATGCCACCCCAGCGCCCGACGGCCAGGGCCACGGCTGCCTCTGCGTGCGCGGGGTCGGTGACGTCACCGGAGAGGTGGATCGCGTCGCCTCCGGCGTCGATGATGCGACGGGCTGAAGCGGCGGCCACCTCCTCGGACAGGTCGGTGCACAGCACCACGGCGCCCTCCGCTGCGAGACCGGCAGCGAGGGTGCCTCCGATGTTGGGGCTCGCGCCGGTGACGATCGCGACCTTCCCCTGCAACCGGTTCACAGGATGATGCTGACCTTGCCGTGCGGACGCAGGGCGGACAGATCGAGCACCGAGCGGCGGACGAGGTAGCGCAGGGCCCCGGTCTCGTCGCGCTCCAGGACGTGGCGGTAGCAGCCGACGTACGTGTCGAACGCCCCGTTGCGCATCCGGAAGACGGCGAAGTTGGCCCGGATGTGGACCCGGCCCTCGTCGTCCGCCCCGGCAACGACGTTGCTGATCATCCGGCGGGTGCGCGAGTGCGGGTACTCCGCGTGGGCCGAGCGCTTCATCAGCGAGCCGATCCGCTGCTCCAGCAGGAACCTGTCGTCCTGGACCATGAAGAGGTCCCGGCCGGGGTCGCCATCGGGCAGATCCGTGGACGGCACGAGGTACTGCCCCTCCGGCAGGAACAGCTCCAGCCACTCCGGCAGCCGCCAGTCGTCGAGGAGGTCGGCCTCCTCGTACAGGAAGTGTTCGGCCTCGGCCGAGAGCGCTGCGTCGTACACGGCGCGGAAGGAAGTCGTGGTCACGTCGGTCTCCTCGGGTCTGGCCGTCCCGGCGCGGCCGGCGGCACCCTCAGGTTGCCGCGTCGGCCGACGCCGGTGAACCAGGCGTTCCGGGGTCCGGAACCGACCGGACTGGTCGGCGTCAGACCCGCCGGAACAGGGCCGCCAGCGCCTGCCCACCGCCGATGCACATCGTGACGATGCCGAGCTCGAGGTCACGGCGCGCGAGGTCCTTGGCGACCCGCAGGGAGAGGATCGCGCCGGTCGCGCCGACCGCGTGACCGAGAGCGATGGCGCCTCCGTACGGGTTCACCTGCTCCGACGAGAGCCCGGCGTCACGGGCCACCGCCACCGCCTGGGAGGCGAACGCCTCGTTCAGCTCGATGATGCCGATGTCGGAGGGCTTGGTGCCGGTCTTCTCGAACAGCGACTGCAGCGCCAGAACGGGGGCGTAGCCCATCAGCTCGGGCTCCATGGCTGCCGTGGCGACCGCCTCCAGCGCCACGAGCGGCCGCAGCCCGCGCTCGGCGACTGCCGACTCCCGCGCCAGCACCACCGCTGCCGCTCCGTCGTTGATGCCCGAGGCGTTGCCGGCCGTGACCGTGCCGTCCTTCTGGAAGGCCGGGCGCAGCCCGGCCAGCGTCTCGATCGTGGTGTCGGGCTTGGGGTGCTCGTCCTCGGTCACCGTGTACGGCTTCCGGCCGCCCACCTCGACAGGAACGATCTCCTCGGCGAAGACCGCCTTCGCCTCCGCGGTCGCCGCGCGTCGCTGCGACTCGAGGGCGAACTCGTCCTGCTCGACGCGCGAGACGCCGTACTTCGCCGCAACGTTCTCGGCCGTGATGCCCATGTGGACACCGTGGAAGGGGTCGGTCAGCATCATCACGGTGCCGTCGACCAGGGACCGGTCGCCGAGCTTGTAGCCCGCCCGCGCACCGAAGTCGTAGAACGGCATCCGGGTCATCGACTCGTCGCCACCGGCAAGGGTGATGTCGAGGTCGTTCCAGCGCATCTCCATCGCGGCCGACCAGATCGCCTGCAGGCCCGATCCGCACAGCCGGTTGACGGTGTAGGCCGGAACGCTCTTCGGCAACCCGGCAGCGATCGCAACGCGACGGGCGTTGTATGCGTCGGGACCGACCTGCCCGATGCAGCCCATCACCACCTCCTGCACGTCCTCGGCGGCGACGGCGGACCGCTCGAGAGCGGCCCGCGCCGCTGTGGCACCGAGCTCGAAGCCCGGGGTGTCCTTGAACACCCCGCCAAAGCTGCCCACCGGCGTCCGCGCGCCGTCCACCAGAAGAATCCGGTCGTTCATCACCACTCCTCGATCACCTTGTTCTTGCAGTCCCGGCACATCTCGACGCCCGGAGCCGACCCTGCGGGCAGCGGGAACGGGAGGTCGAGGATCCGTCGCCACGAGTAGGCCCACACACCACAGGCGGTGGTCAGCGTGCCCATCTCCTTGGCGTGCGCCAGGGAGACCGGAAGCGTCACCAGCGTGCCGCCCTCGTTACGGTGCTGGACGAACGCCGCCGTCACGTACCAGGGCCCACCTCGCAGGCGCCATCCCGTCGGCGCTTCAACTCCAGCGGTCACCGCCATGGGGATCACCTCATCTTCCACAGGGGTGAGCGCTTCTCGCGGAAGGCCGCGACGCCTTCCCTGATGTCTTCGGTCGTGAAGGCCAGCGCGAGCTGCGACTGCAGCGCCGTGAGCGCAGCGTCGAGACTCATGTCCCTGGTCGCATTGATCGCGTCCTTGCCCAGGCGCATCAGCAGCGGCGACTTGGCTGCCAGGCGATGAGCCCAGTCCCGCACCGTGGCGTCGAACTCGTCAGCGGGCACCACGACGTTCACGATGTCGAGGCGCTCTGCCTCGGCCGCGTCGATCGGTTCACCCAGCATCATCAACTGGTTGGCACGCATCCGCGGGACGTTGCGATAGATCAGCGCGGAGATCATGAAGGGGAAGACGCCGACGTTGATCTCGGGACAGCCGAACCGAACGCCCTCCTTGGCGATCACCAGGTCACAGGCCAGCGCGAGGCCGAAGGAACCAGCCAGGACATCGCCACCCGCCGCACAGATGACGGGCTTGCCCAGCCCGCCGATCAACCCGTAGAGCCGGGGGAAGCGGTCGAGTCCGGCGTACTTCTCGATCGTCGGCGCATCGCTCGCGAAGGCCTTCAGGTCGCCACCCGCGGAGAAGATCCGCTCGTGGGACGATCCGATGACCACGACACGTACGCCGGCGTCGTCGCGGGCCCCCGTCAGCGCGCCCAGCAACTCGTCGAGCAGCGCGTCGCTCAGCGCGTTGCGGGTCTCGGGTGCATCCAGGGTGACGTAGGCGACCCCGTGGTCGTCGACCTCGTAGCGGACCTGGCTCATCTGCGCTCCTGGCTCAGATCTCGAGGACGACTTTGCCGAAACCGGCGCCG
>NZ_JBMCZA010000243.1:101895-104448 GCF_048654705.1 Nocardioides sp. CPCC 206348 | reverse complement strand
GGGAACGCGCGGTCGATCACGGGCGGGGGTACGTCGTGCTCGGCCATCAGGCCGAGCAGCCCGGCGAAGTCGTGCGGGCTGCCCATCGTGGTGCCGAGCAGGTCGTACTGGCCGAAGTAGAACGGGCGGATGTCGATCGGCGCCTGTTCGGCGCGGCTCGCGCCGAGCACGACCAGCCGGCCACCGGGACGCAGGGCGCGAATCGACTGCGTCCAGGTGCCCACGGAGTCGAGCACCACGTCGAAACCCGTCCCACCGTTGAGTTCCCGCGCATCCTCCGGCCAGGAGTCGGCCCCGCTGCCGTCGTACCGGACCCCTCCGGCGGCGCCGATGTTCCGCGTCTGGTCGATCTTCTCGTCGGCCGAGGAGGTCACGACGACGCGAGCACCCACGGCGGCAGCGAGCATGACCGCCGTGGTGGCCACGCCTCCCCCGGCGCCGAGGACGAGGAGACTCTCGCCCTTCTGGAGCCGGGCACGGGAGAACAGGGCGCGGTAGACCGTCAGGCCGACCAGCGGCAGTGCGGCCGCCTCGGCCCAGCTGAGGCCGGTGGGCTTGGGCGCAATGCACTCGGTCGGTACGGCGACACGCTCCGCGTAGGTGCCGGGACGGTGGTCGCCGAGGATCTCCCACTTGCTGCCGGGCGCGGACTCGTCGCCTCCCCACCACAGCGAGGGCAGGATCACGACCTCCTCGCCGGTGCTCAGGTCGATGCCGGCTCCGTCGGCACCGGGTGTGTGCGGCAGCGGGGAGGAGTACTTGCCCTCCCGGACCAGGACGTCGTGCCAGTTGAGTGCCGCAGCGCGCAGCTCCACCACGGTCCATCCGTCCCGGGCCTGCGGGTCGGGGCGATCGGCGAGGCGCAGGACATCCGGGGCGCCGTAGGCCTCCTGGATGATCGCCTTCACGAGACCGACACCAGTGAGCCCAGCCGATCGCGGACCTGGCCCGAGAGCTCGATCGCTTCGTCTGCGGAGTCGGAGATCGGGATCAGCGTGATCGTCCGCGCACCGCCCTCGATGTACGGGGCGATGAACTCGGCCACGTCGTCCGGCGTGCCGGCAGCGCTGATGTGCTGGAACTTCTCGGGAGGAAGGTTGTAGAGGGAGGACATTGCCCCGCCCAGTGCCTCGCGTGCCCGATCGGCGTCCTCACCCAGGCCCACCCAGATGTTGAGGCCGGCAAAGGTGGGGCCGGTGCGGTCGCTCTGCTCGAATCCGTCAACGATCTGCTGGTGGGTGGACGCGTAGCGGCGGGCCGAACACCACATGCCGAGCCAGCCGTCGCCGTACTCCACGGTCCGTCGGACAGCGACGTCGCCGCCACCACCGATGACGATCGGGACACGCGTCTCGGGCGCCGGAAGGATGCTCGCGCCCTCGAGCTGGAAGAACTCGCCAGCGTGGTCGATCACGTCGCCCGAGGCGAGGCGACGCAGCAGCCCGAGCGTCTCGTCCATCCGACGGCCTCGAGACGCCGGGTCGACGCCCATGTTGGTGACCTCGCGGCGGTCCTCGCCGGCAACTCCGACGCCCAGGGTCAGACGGCCCGGCGCGAGCTGGCTCAACGTTGCGATCTGGCGCGCGGTGCCCATCGGGTGCCGCAGGCCCGCGAGGTAGACGCCCATCAGGACATTGAGGCGCTCGCTGGCAACCAGCGCCGCTGTCGCCGCGACGAAGCCGTCGAAGCCGACCCCGCCGTGGAAGCTGATGTGGTCGCCGACGGTGAGGTGGTCCAGGCCGACCTCTTCCATCCTGGCGAGCAACGCGCGGCGACGTGCCGGGTCGGACACCAGGAAGTCGTCATTGAGGGCGATGCCGACCTCGATCTCGGAGTTCATCTGGCGATGCTCGCTCATTGTCGTCCACCTTCACAACTATTGGTCTGACCAAAAACTGGAGAACTCTCCAACCCGGCAAGGACCCCGGCGAACGCCTGGACCTCCCTTGCAAGGAGGCCCGGCACCTCGGCCGCGGCGAAGTGTCCGCCGCGGTCCAGCTCGCGCCAGTACCGCAGGTCCCGGTACTGACGTTCGACCGCGGATCGCGGGGGCCGGATGATCTCGCCCGGGAAGATCGAGCAGCCGGCGGGGACCTCGACCGGCGCCAACTGGCTGCGCCAGTTGACCTCGCGGTAGAAACGGGCAGCCGAGGCGCCCGTCGCCGTCAGCCAGTAGATCGAGACCGTGTCGAGGACGTCTTCGCGCGACAACAGCGAGGTGCCGTCCGGCCCGGTGTCCGACCAGGCCCACAGCTTCTCGACGATCCAGGCACACAGGGCCACGGGCGAGTCGACGAGGGCGTAGCCGATGGTCTGTGGGCGCGATCGCTGCACCTGCGCATAGGCATAGCCGTCCTTGCGGTAGCGGTCCTCGCGCTCGAGGCCGCGCCTCTCGCTCTCGGACGCTCGAGCGCGGTCCTCCTCGGTCGCCATCGACACCGGAAGGGTGAGGTGAATTCCGCGCACGCGATCGGGGTGCCGGCGGGCGAGGGCGGTGCTGACCACCGCACCCCAGTCGCCGCCATGGGCGACGAAGGTCGGATACCAGAGGGT
>NZ_JBMCZA010000243.1:100188-101885 GCF_048654705.1 Nocardioides sp. CPCC 206348 | reverse complement strand
GCCGCGCCTCTCGCTCTCGGACGCTCGAGCGCGGTCCTGCTCGGTCGCCATCGACACCGGAAGAGTGAGGTGCAGTCCGCGCACGCGATCGGGGTGCCGGCGGGCCAGGGCGGTACTGACCACCGCACCCCAGTCGCCGCCATGGGCAACGAAGGTCGGATACCCGAGGGCGTCCATCAGTGCGGCCCACGCGTCGGCCGTCCGCTCGATCCCCCAGCCGGCGCTGCTCGGCCGCTCGCTCCATCCGTAGCCCGGCAACGACGGGGCCACGACATGGAAGGCCTGCCCCTTGACCGGGTCGGTGAGGAGCGGAATCAGGTCGAGGAACTCGAAGCAGGTGCTCGGCCAGCCGTGGGTCAACAGCAGGGGTACGGCGTCCGGCCGGCTCGAACGAGCGTGGATCGCGTGGATCCCCAGACCGTCGATCTCGACCCGGACCTGCGGCACGGAGGCCAGCCGCTTCGCCAGTCGGTCCCAGTCATACCCGTCACGCCAGTGGACGACCAGGTCCTGGAGATCACTCAGGGCGGGCCCCTGCGCCCCGCCGGGCTCGGTCGCCTCTTCGGGCCACCGAGTGCGCGCCAACCGTTCCCGGAGGTCGGCGACCTGACGGTCATCGACCTCCGGGACGAAGGGCTGTGGCAGTCCTGTCTCCGGCAGCGGCAGGACGGGCATGGCGGGTGTCGAACGATCAGGCGTCGACGGGAGCAAGCTTGGACGCGATGTCGGCGCGCAGCAGGTGCTTCTGCACCTTGCCCGTCGCCGTCATCGGCAGCGTGTCCACGATCTCGATGCGCTCCGGGAGCTTCGGGGTCGCGACGTTGTGCTCGCGCAGGTAGGTCGTCAGCTGCTCCAGCGTGATCTCGTTGCCCGCGGCGGCCGGGACGACATACGCGCAGACCTTCTCGCCCAGGCGCTCGTCGGGCATGCCGACGATGGCGACGTTGGCGATCGCGTCGTGGGCGAGCAGGTGCTCCTCGAGCTCCCGGGCGCTGATGTTCATGCCGCCGCGGATCACGATGTCCTTGAGGCGCCCGGTCACCCGGACGAAGCCGTCAGCATCCATCCGACCGAGGTCACCGGAGCGCGAGAAGCCGTCCGGCGTGAACAGCGCCTCGGTCTCCTCGTCGTTGCGGAAGTACTCGATCATGTGGCTCGGGCCGCGGTAGGAGATGTCGCCCTCCTCGCCCCGTGGCACCTCGTGCCCGTCAGAGTCGACGACCTGGATCGCGGCACCGTCGAGCGCGGACCCGTCCGAGCTGGCCGACCGGGAGGCGTCGTCCTTGACCGTGCACATGGTCGTCAGGAAGTTCTCCGAGCGACCGTAGAGCGAGAGCGTCTGGCAACCGGCGAACAGCTTGCTGGAGGCCTCGACGACCGAACCGGGGATGGGCGATCCCGCGCAGACCCACAGGCGCAGGCTCGACGCGTCGTGCTTCGCAGGGTCGTAGGCACCCATCAGCATCTGCAGGAACGGGGTCGCGGTCACGGCGGCGGTACAGCCGTGCTCCTTGATCAGGTCGTGCGCCAGCACGGGGTCCCACGACTCCATGAGGTACGACTTCGCGCCTGCCAGCAGGGGCAGCAGCACGCTGGTCACCAGACCGGTGCTGTGCGTGATCGGGGAGGGACCGAACTGCACGTCGTCCTGGGTGTACTCCAGGCTCTTCGCAATCGCGGCCGCGCTGGACCGGACA
>NZ_JBMCZA010000243.1:76266-100178 GCF_048654705.1 Nocardioides sp. CPCC 206348 | reverse complement strand
AACTGCACGTCGTCCTGGGTGTACTCCAGGCTCTTCGCGATGGCGGCCGCGCTGGACCGTACGGTGTTGAACGAGTGGAAGCAGCCCTTGGGGCGCGATGTGGTGCCCGACGTGTAGACGATGAGGAAGCCGTCGTCCGGCGACGAGTCGGTGCCGAGCTCGGCCTCCAGGTCGGCGACGTCACCCTCGACGAAGAGGCCGGACAGGGGACTGCCGTTCGTCGAGTCGTCCGAACGCGCCACGAACAGCTCGCGCACGCCAGGCGCACCAGCACGCAGCTCGGCGAACATCGCGGAGTGATCGAAGCCCTTGAACTCGCCGGACGTGACGGCGATGGAGGCCCCGGAGTGCTGGAGGACGTAGCCGACCTCGTCGCCGCGGTAGATGGTCATGATCGGCACCAGGATCGCGCCGATGCGGGAAGCCGCTGCGGCGATGATCGGGAACTCGACCCAGTTGGGCAGCTGGACCGCGATCCGCTCACCGCGCTGGAGGCCGGCCCGCTTGAGGCCGACGGCCATGCGCAGCACGCGGTCGGCGTACTCACCGAAGGTCAGCGTCGTGGAGACGTCAACGAGGAAGGGGGCGTCGGGGGTCGCGGCCGCCTGTGCCGTCACAAGGCCGTAGAAGCTCGATTCCTGCCAGTACCCCTGGTCATAGAACGACGCGATGTCCTCCTCGGAGTACCGATCGCGAACCGTCTTCAGCTGCTCAGCCATTCCGTAGCCCTCTTCCCAAGTGCGAGATGCACATCACACGATGTACGTCGCAGAATATAATGGTCAGTCCTTTAATGCAATGCCGAGGCGTCCCCGGCACCCCATGTACTAGGAGGTCGCGCTCGCCGTGCGGGAGGCGTCGAAGCCGGTCCGCGCGAGCCCGACGGCCACGCCGGCGAGGACCGCCACGACCGTGGTCAGGAACAGCTGCAGCAACGGCAGTTCGCCTGCTCCCGCCCGCACCAGGGGAATGATCATGAAGTAGCTGCCGACGGCCGCGACCGGCGCCTGCCGCCAGGCGAGGACCGGCGTTCCGCGCGGTGTGGCCGCGACAGCAGCGACCACGAAGGCGACCACTGCGACGAGCGGAAGCCACACGTAGCCGAGCGGCTCGACGAACTGGGCCACGGCCGGATGCACGAGCCCGCCGACCAGCAGGATGCCGAACCCGCGGAAGGCACCACGGATCACTGCGGCGTATCCGAGGGCGCGAGTGCTCATGCTCGGAAACCTAGATAATCACGCTCGCCGGGGCATCGCCCCTGGGGCGGATGCCCGTCACCCGAACGGATCAGACGACGGCGAGGACGGCCGCTCCGAGGAGCACCAGCCCCGCCAGGTAGCACGCGAAGGCACCCCTGCGCAGCGACCGGATCTTGCGCTCACGCTCGTAGACGCCGTAGTGCTCCGGCACCAGGACCAGGGCATTGGCCCGCCCCCAGTAGCCGAGCGCCCAGACCCCAGCGCCCACCAGCGCGAGCACCGCGGCGTGCAGCAATTGCTCACCCATGGCTCATTCCCCAGGGGTCACATCGGCCTGGTCGATGTCCGGAACCGCGCCCGGGTCGTCCGGCAGGTAGGCATCGGCGTAGGTCACCTCGTGGTCGGCAATGACGTCCGCGAGCCATGAACGCCACACCTTCAGGGACTTCTCGGCGAGAACGGTCTGGCGCAAGGCGTCGCGCAGCTCGGCGTACTTCGCCGGGGCCGCAGGGAGCTCCCTCTGGACCTTGCCCACGTTCCATCCCGACTCGGTCTGCACGGGTCCGAACAGCCCGCCGACGGGCGCCTTGAATGCCGCCTTCGCGTAGGCATCCTCCAGGTTGTCGGCAGGAAGGACGCCCAGGTCGCCGCCGCTGTCGCGGGTCGCGGAGTCGAGACTGGTGGCCTTCGCGACCGCCGCGAACGGCTCGCCGGACCGGAGCTGGCGCAGCACCTGCTCGGCGGCACCGCGGTCGGCCACCACGATGTTGCTCAGCTTCCGACGCACCGGTGTGGCCAGCTCCTCCTTGCGGTCCTCGAACGTGTCCTTGAGCTCGGCCTCCTCGGCCGACACATCACCGGCGACGTCGTCGAACAGCTTGGAGACCAGGAGCTGGTCCCCGATCTCGCCGCGGACCTGGTCCTCGGTGGCGCCGAGCTCCCCGAGCGCCGCGACGAAGGCAGTGCGTCCGCCGTCCGGGTAGCGCTGATCGATCAGGCCCTGGAGCGTCTCGTCGATCTCCTTGGCCGCGATCACGATGCCCCGCTCCTTCGCTTCGTCCTGGAGCATCAGCTGGACGGCCATCGACTTCGCCGCATCGCGGAGGAAGTCCGACTTCTCCGACTCCTTCTCCGGAGCCTGCACGCCGTAGAGCGCCTCCAGCGCATCGATCCTGCGGTCGACCTCGTCAGCGGTGACCACCTGGTCACCGAGTCGGAACGCCGCGCCGTCCGGCAGGTCGTCGCGCTGGACGAACCACCACGACGCCGCACCGGCAACGACCAGGACGAGAGCGACCAGGACGGCGAGCGTGCGGCGGTCCGTCCCGCGAAGGCGGTCGGCCCAGCTCGTGGTCGTCTCGACCTTCACGACGGACACGGTGGCCTCGTCCGTCGGGGGTGTGTCAGTGGTGGACGGGCTCATGGTGCGCCTCCGGTGCGTTCGAGGAGAGGGGGACGGTGGAGGGCGGCGTCAGTTGCCCCGCCCGGAGGGTCGCCAACGCCAGGGCGATGAGGACCGAGATTGCCACCGAGCCGGACAGGGCGAGCCCGAGCTCGCGAAGGACGGGCAAGGAGGACGTCAACAGGACGCCGTAGCCACCCAGGGAGAGCAGGACGGCCAGCATGACCGAGCGTTGCATCGCCGGGTCCTCAGCGCGGCGGGCTGCGAGGAGCAGGACCGTGAACTCCGAACCGACGGCCGCCGTGAGCGCACCGAGAGCCAGGGTCAGCGGGTTCAGCGCGCCGATCACGGTCACCAGCAGGGCGATCGACAGACCGGTCGCGATCGCGGCCGCGAACAACGCCAGCAGGGCGTCACGACGATCGGGTAGGAGCACGACCAGCGCGAGGGCCGCTGCAAGGAGTGCGACCACGCTGGCCTCGTAGCGCTCACCGTCGACCAGGTCGTAACCGCGCTCGGCGGCAGCCGGAAGTCCGGAGACCTCCACGCTGTAGCCCGCCGGCGGGGGCGGCAACGCGTCCTTGACCGACTGCATGAGGTTGCGGTCATCGGCCAGGTCCGTCCAGGCCACGCCATAGCTCGCCAGGGCCTGGCGACGATCGAGCGAGACCACTGCCGAGGTGACGTACGACGGCAGGGCATCGATCCCGGCCTCGACCTGTTCGGCACTCGGCGCCTCCCCCAGGAAGGAGAGGAGCCCGCTGACCGTGACGACCGGCTGGACCCGGTCACCGAACTGGGTGACGATCTCCTGCTCGGCCGTCCGGGACCAGGCGAGCGCTTCGGGCGTGAGCACGTTGGCGCCGACGAGGCGGACGTCGACCTCCGCGCTGAAGCCGATCACCTCCTCGACATGGACTGCTTCCTCGAGGGCGGGCAGCCCGGCCAGCAGCTGCTGCGGGTCCGTCTTCAGGTCGGTGACGGCCAGCGCACCCCAGCCGATGGCCGCGCCGAGCACACCGATGATGGCCACGCCGATCGCGAACCCACGGGGCATGGACCAGGACCCCTTCGGGGTCTGCCCTGCAGCAGGTTCCGGGGCGGTGTCGAGCAGACCCGGACGCACCCAGGCCGCCAGCAGGCTGAACGCGACCACCAGGGCAAGACCGAGCGGCACGGCGTAGCCCAGCTCGGCCACGAAGGGCAGCGGCGACAGCAGGAGCCCGGCGAACGCGAGAGCGGAGGAGACAGCGACAGCCAGGACCACTCGGCGGTGGCCGGTGCGCGAGAGATAGACGGGGTAGTAGCTGCCGAGGCCGAGGATGATCGGGAGGAAGGTCGCAGCTCCCAGCGAGAGGGGTTCGTCCCGCCAACCGAACGAGCCCAGCGTGCCCGCGGTCGCTCCGATCATCACCAGGAGGGGAGCGAGCCGCCAACGACGGCGGGTCCACGGCACCAGCAACAACGCAAGCGCGACGACCGCGAAGGCCGTGACTGCCAGGCGCGGGACCTCGCTGCGCAAGCGGTCAGCGAGACCGACGCTGACCACCGGAGCACCGGTGACCGTCAACTCGGCACCGTCCGGAACAGCACCGTCCTCACGCAGCACCTCGCGGACGTCAGCAGCCAACGCGGCGGCCGCGTTCTCGTCGAGGCTCTCGCGCGGCCGGAGGTAGATCGCCACCGTTTCGTCCGCAGGCAGGTACTGGCGCCACTGGGCGCGCACCCGTCCGGTCTTCGGGTCCTTCACGACGGACTGGACGAAGTCGGCGTTGCTCAGGGTCGGCAGGCCTGCAGGAAGTGCCTGGACCATCAACGCCCCATAGCGACGTTCGAACTGCTTGAGCTCCTCGGTCCGGCCCGCCTGCTTGAGGGCGTCGCGTTGGCCGCTCAGGTCAGCCAGCAACTGCTTGACCCGCAGCGCGATCTGGTTCAGCGTCGTCGCCGGTCCGAACGTCGCGACGACGTCGTCCAGCGCCGAGAGCTCACCTTCCAGCTGCAGAAGTCGCGGCAGCCGCTCCTTGTCGAGCGGGTCTCCGCCGCCCTCGACGAGCACCACGACCGGGTCCCCGCCGAACTGCTGCGCCATCCCCGCCAACGCCTCGACTGCCGGATCGTTGGCCGGGAGCAGCGACTCCAGGTCACTGTCGACCTCGAGCCGGCTCAGGCCGACGGCAGCCCACACTCCCGCCGTGACCACGAGGGCCACGGCGATGAGGAGACGCAGGCGGGTGCTCACTCCTCGTCCCGCTCCACATGCGGGTACGTGCCGGTGAACGGACCGGGGGTGACGGACTCACCCGGCTTCGGGTAACCGTTCGACTTGTCCAGGATCCCCGTGTTGAGCGGCAACGGGTTGCCCTTGAACGAGCCCTCGTTGAGGACCGGGAAGATCCGGAGGTAGTGACCGTTGACGTCCGAGTTGCCCAGCATGGCTGACCAGTTGGCGATGAACGCCGCGAGGTCGGGGCCGTAGGGCTTCATGAACGCCAGCATCGGGTTCACGTCTGCGAGCGCCGCACGCGTCGTCGGAATGATCCGCACGAGCTCCGTAGCCACGTCCGGGACCCGCTTGAGCGTGGCCGGTGCCTTGTCCAGCGTGGCATCCAGCGACGGCAGCAATCCGCGGAGGTCCCGCGTCGTTCCCGGCAGGTACGCGAGGGCCCTGGTCAGTGCGGGCGCCGCTCCGTTGATGCCCTTGGTCACCGGTCGCAGATCCGCAGCCAGCACGGACAGCTGGGTGGTGGCCTCACGGGCTGTGGACAGCACACCGGGCAGGGCCCGGACCGTGGCCTCGATGTCGCTCTTCTGCGACGCGGTGCTCGAGGTGAGCAGACCGGCGTGTTCGACCAGGTCGACGATGCGGCCCTGACCGGAGTCCAACGCGGTCATCACGCGACTCGAGGTCGACACCAGTCGCTGAAGGTCCTGGGACTGTGCCTCGAGGGCGTCGAGGACGTCGTACCCCTCGCGGCCGAGGTTGCCGAGGCCGGTCAGCGTCTGCTGGAGCTGCGCGCCGGTCTGTTCGGTGGAGGCACCGAGGGACTGGAGCGAAGCGATCAGGTCGGCGCGGGTGTCCTTGTCGAGCGTCGCCAGCAGGTCGTCGAGCTGCACGCTCGGGACCAGGGCGTCGGCCGGCAGGGCGACGCCGTCGGGCAGCTCGGCGCCGGATCCGTCGACGATCTCGACGTACGTCTCCTCGATGAGGGACTTCGAGCGCAGGTGCAGGCGAGCGCCCTCGTGGAGGGGCATCGCTGCGTCCTCGTCGATCTGGAGGAGGACCGTCGCGGTCCCACCCTCGGCATCGAGCTTGCGGACCTTGCCGACGCGAACCCCGGCAACCATGACATCGGAGTCGTAGACGAGGTTGTCGACGTCCCTGGCCTCGAACGACACCTGGTAGCCATCGCTGGACACCAGTGGCAGCCGGCCACCCATGTTGAGCCACAGGTAGCCGAACAGGAGCGTGCACGCCGAGATGAAGGCGATCACGGTCACCGCGCGAAGGCGCGGGATGGCGGCGTACGGGATGCGCATCAGTGGTCCTTTTCGATCGGGATTCCCAGCGTCGAGGTGTTGATCGAGGTCTGGCCGCGCAGGATGCCGCCGTTGGCGTCCTGGAGACTGACGAACGACGCGGTGTTGTAGACGAACGCCTGGAGGTCGACGAACCGCGACAACAGCACCTGGGTGCCGCGATCCAGCCGCGACGCAATCGGTACGACGTCGTTGAGCGTCGGCTGCAACGCGTTGACGAACGGCCGCAGGTCTGCGACCACCGGACGCAGCTGCTCGACGACGGGTCGGGCACGGACTGCCGTGTCCTCGACTTCCTGGGCCACGTCGCCCAACGACTCGAGTGCAGACGGCAACTCCCCGGACGCCTTCTTGAGATTCGCCAGGGCGGGGTCCAGCTCGGCGCTCAGGCCGGTGACGGCGGACGTCGCTTCGCGCAGCTCGTCGGTCGCTCCGGGCAACGCCTTGAGCGAGGCGCGGATGTCGTCGTCGTGCTCTGCCAGGGTCGCGATGGTGGTCGCGAGCGAGGTCACCAGGTGCTGCAACCGCTCGTCGTCCTTGCCGACGGCCGACGCGATCTGCTGGAGGGCAGTGACCAGGGAGGCGATCGACTCGCGACGCTGTGCCATCGCCTTGACGACCGGGCGGAAGGTGCCGAGCGTCTCGTCAGCAGCATCCAGACCCTTCGGCAGGTTGGTCGCCGCGTTCGCCAACGCCATGTCGGACTCCCCCAACAACGAGGTGAGGGCGGCCCGGGTGCTCTCGTCGAGGTGGCTGAGCACCTCGTCGATCTGGACCGGGTTGGAGGTCTGGTCAACCGGGATGACGGACCCGTCCTTGAGCTCGCCCGCCTGCTCGGTGCCCTGGCTCATCTCGACATACATGTCGTTGAGTGGCGTCTTGGGCCGAAGGACGAGGTGCGTGTCCTTGTAGACCGGGTGACCCGGATCGAGCGAGAGGGTCAGTCGCGCCCGACCGTCGTCGCTCACCTTGGCCTCGGTGATCCGGCCGACCGTGACGCCCGCGATCCGGACCTCCTGGCCGTTGCCGGGGCTGATGGCGGGGACGCTACGGAAGTCAGCCTTGAGGATGACCTCGTCCTGCCAGGGCCATTGCACCCGCTGCTTGGCGAGGATCACGCCGGCGACGAGCAGGCCCGCAAGGATCAGCGCCACGATGGCGGTGACGTCGCGGCCAAGACCCGGGACCGTGCGCGCACGTTCCCATCCACGGATGAAGCGGTTCCTGGTCACGGTGCCCCCTGGGGATAGGCGAGCTGCATCAGCAGCTGCTCGAAGCTGATGGGCAGGTTCGACACGGAGCCGACCCCGAATCCGGGCTGGAAGTGGATGGTCGAGCCGTTGCGGTCCGTCATCTTGCCGGCGTTGTTCATGCCGGCGATGAGGTCGCCGAACTCCTTGTAGAAGACCGTGTCGTTGCCACCGTCCTTGTACATGCCCTTGCCGGTGAAGCCGCTGTTGATCCTGTCGACGATCGGCCCCTTGATGCGGTCGATGGGCTTGCCGTCGATGTCGTCCAGGATCGTGGTGGCGTCGATGGCGGACGGAACCAGGTCGTCCATGAGCGGACGCAGGTCCGCCAGTGCGGGGCGCAGGTCCGCGAGGACCGGCTTCAGCTCGCGCAGCGCCGGGTTGAGCGCCCGGAGCGTGGAGCTGAGCCGACGGGCAGTCGGTAACGCGTCGTCGGAGACGTCGCGCAGCTCGGTGAGGGTGTGGTCCAGCGCGCCGAGACCTGCCCGCGTCGTACGCAGGGTCTGGGGCAGGTCCTCGACCGCTTCGGCAACATCCGGGGATGAGGCAGCCAGGGTTCCGCTGACCTCGGCCAGGCCCGCAAGGGCGGAGTCCAGGCTTCCCTGGTCCTGGTTCAGGGTCCGCGCGGTGTCATCGAGGGACGCCACCAGCTTGCGCAGGTCGGCGGGCTTCTCCCCGCGGGCAGCGGAAAGGGTCACACCGAGCGGACGCAGCGTGTCGGGGGCGTCGTCGATGAGGCCGTGCACGGCCGCCTGGCCGTCCTTGTCCAGCGTCGCATCGAGACGACTGATGGTGCGCTGGGTGCTCTGGCGAGCCTCGGGCTTCAAGGTCTCCAGGACCCGGTCGAGCTCGACGGGCGTCGTCGTGCGGTCGACACCGATCGCGTCGACCTCGCCGGGGTCGCCGCCGGGCGCGAGCTCCACGTAGTAGTTGCCACCCAGGAGCGTCGTCGGCCGGATGGCGGCGGACGGGGCCTTGCGGAGCTTCTTCGTGATGCCCTTCTCCAGGTGCAGGGTGGCAACTGCGGTGCCATCCTCCTTGTGCTCGACCTCGGTCACGATGCCGACAGGAACACCAGCGACCTTGACCCGCGTGACGTGGCTCCGGAGCTGGTAGTCCCGCGCGAAGGCGACCTTGATGTCGTCACCCGGGCTGAGGAACGTCTGGATCTGCGTCTTCTGGAACAGCGTGACGCCGAACACCATCAGCAGGGTGATCACGACCACCCCCACGCGGGGTGAGGAGAACCGCTCGAAGCGGTGCAGTGCCCTGATCAACATCATCGGCTCCCGAGGAGGCTCGTGGCGCGGTCGTTGTCTGCCTGACCGGGCGCCGGGTACGGGTTGCGGTGGACGAACGGGTCCCGCACGGGAACCACGCCGGTGATCGACTCGGGTCGCACCACCAATGCGATGCGCAGGGAGTGGCCGGACTTGTCGCCGTACTGGTTGGCGCTGTTCCAGCGCTCGAAGAACCGGATCAGTTCAGGGGTGTAGGGAGCGAGGACCGCTGTCGGCTCGGCCGTGCTGTCCAACGTCTTCTTGAGACGGGACACGAGCGGCCGCGCATCGTCCATGGCGCCTGCGAGCGAGTCGACAGCAGGGACCGCCTTCTTCGCGACGCCGGGCACCTTGTCCAGGACCGGCTTGCTCTCGCGCAGCACCGCACGCAACGTCGGAGTGGCCTGGCCCAACGACTTCGCGCCGGGACGCAGGGCGCGCATTCCGCTGTCCAGCTGCTGCAGCGGCTCGCGCAGGTCCCTCATGGCCTTCGTGGTGCTGTCGAGTGCGGGAGCGGCCTCTTCGATGGTCTGCTCGAGCGGCGCACCTCCGTCGACAGCCAGCGCGTCCATGGTGGTCGCCAGGTCCTCCATCAAGCGGCCGACCTCGTCGGTCCGCCCGTCGAAGCGACCTGACAGGGTCTCCGAGGACTGGAGGAAGGCATCGAGCTCGGTGTCCGGAGCGGCGAGGGTCTTCGCCACAACCCGCAGGTCGGCCAGCAGCTCGGGCGCCCGGGCGAGGAAGTCCGCGAGGTCCGGGGCATGTCCGGCCGCGCCGGTGCCGGTCTCGTAGAGCAACGAGGCGGTGGACTTGCGGGTCGGCTCGTCGAGCGCCGACAGGACCTGGTCGAGGTTGACGGGCGAGGTGACGCCCGCGTCGTCCAGCTTGCCGTCCTGCGGCATCTGCCCCGCGTCGGCCTTGCCGGGATCGATCATCACGAAGTTCTGGCCCAGTGCGGATCGGGCGACGATCACGGCCGTGGCGTCGCGATACACGTCCTGGCCGGAGTCGAGCTGCATGTCGACCCGCGCCTTGCCGTCCTCGTAGGTGATCGTGCGGACCTGTCCGATCCGGACACTGGCCGTGCGGACGTCGTCGCCTTCACGCAGCCCGCCGATGTCGTCGAAGGAGGCAGTGGTGGTCCGGAAGGACTGACCGGGAAGGCCGGTGCTCGCCGTGAGGGAGAGGTAGAGCGCAAGGGACAGTCCCAGAACCACTGCGAAGCCGACGAGTCGGAGGGTGTTCGTTCGTGCGAGGCGCATGGCTCAGCGCCCTCCGATCAGGTACGAGAGGAGGTTCTGCTCCTGGGACGAGGTGAGGCCGGTGGCGCTACCGCCCGAAGCGGCCTTGCTGGGCGACTTGCCGGCGAGCAGACCGCCAAGCACTCCGTCGAGCGGGTCCAGCAGACCGCCGACACCGTTGAGCAGGCCGCCCAACGGCGGGACCAGCTTGCCGTCCTTGGTCTTGGTGGGAGCGGCCGGGACTGCGCCCTTGGGAACCAGACCGGTCAGCACCTCGGTGGTCACGACCACGTGGGCACGGAAGTAGTGGGACAGGCCGTCCTGACCGTTGGTCGTGAGCGCCCAGTACTTCACGAAGTCGAGGATCGTGGTCAGGTTGTCGAGCGCTCCGGTGGCGATCCGGCGACCGTTATGGGCCGTGGACTTCATGTCGGGCGACAGGCTCGCCAACGACTGCGCGACCGGACGGGCCCGCTCGAGGAGCACCTCGGCCTTGTCGAGGACGGGGTCGAGGCCGTCGAGCGCGGGCTCGGCACTCTTCGCGAAGGCCTTGAGCTCCCGGCTGATCTTCACCAGGTTCTCGGTGGCCGGCCGGAGGGCGGCGAGCACGGGCGCTGTCGAACCGGCAGCACCGGACAGCGCGGACAGGGTCGACCGCGCTTCGCGCAGTGCGGCCGGGAGCCGCTCGAGAGTGTCGGCGAGGTCGCGGTCGCTGCGCGCCGTCGCGCCGAGGGTCTTGTCGGTGGCGTCGACCAACTGGTCCAGTGCCTGGCCGTTGTCGGTCGCGAGCTGCTCGGCGACAGGGGTGACCGAGTCGACGAGCTCCTGGAGCACGGTGTTCTGATCGGCCAGGATCTGGCCCAGCCGATCCGTGTCCTGCAGTGCGGGAGCCAGAGCCTTGATGGCGCGGTCGGCATCCTCGCCGTGCCCCAGCATTCCCTGACCGAGCGTGGTGATCAGCATGGAGAGGGCCGTGCCCGTGGGCGCGTCCACCATGTTGAGGACCTCGTCGAGGTCGGTCGCACGCGTGGTCTGGTCGAGCGGCAGCGAGGCGCCGTCAGCCAACACCTCAGCATCGGGCGTGCCGCGGTCGAGCTCGACGAAACGCTCGCCGAGCAGGCCGACGGGGCGAACCCGTGCGGTGGCGTCCTGGTGGATCGGGAGGACCTCGTCATTGAGGATCAGGCCCACCTTGGCGACGCCGTTCTCGACCTCGATGGAACCGATGGAGCCGACCTTGACGCCGGAAGCCTTGACGTCGTTGCCCTTGATGAGCGGACTGGCGTCAGCGAAGTAGACGTACATGTCGGGATCGTCGGTCGACATCATGTCGATCGTGGTCCGGCCGGTGATGGCCAGGCCGAGGACGGCCGCGATGGCCACCGCCGCGAATCTGGTCCGGGTCGCGCTCATCACTGCATCTCATTTCCGTGGGCATCGGTCCAGCGCTGTCCCTCGGACTCGCCCGGGTGCCGGGTCAGGTGCTGGGTGACTCCGGGCGGCAGGATGCCGGGGTTGTTGACCAGGCTCGTCGGGCCTTCTTCGATGAACGCGCGCAGGTAGTGACCGTTGGCGTCGTAGTTGGCAGCGGCCGAACCCCAGTTGGACAACCAGCCCATCAACTCAGGCGTGTACGGCCGCAGGTAGGTCAGCGCAGGGCCCAGGTCACCGAGGACCTGGTTCGCCTGCGGCAGCACGCCCTCCGCGCCGTCGAGCAGTGCCGGCGTGTGGTCGAGCAGCGTGCGGGCCGACGCGAGGGTCGGGCGGAGCTCGGCGATGGTGGGTCGCAGGTCGCGCAGCACCGGCTCCAGCTGCTTCGCCACACCGGGCAGCTGCTCGAGGCCGGGAGCGAGCGCCCTGAGCAGCGGGCTGGCGGCATCCACCGTGCCCGGAACCTGCTTGAGAGTGGCCTCGGCCGTCTTCAGGGTCTCGGGCAGCTCCGCGAGCGCCTTGGACAGCTGGGCGCGGTTGGCCGCGATGGTCCCCGTTGCCGTGGTCAGGTCCGTGATCGTCGACTCGAGGTCGGTGTCGTGCTTCTCCAGCGTCGCCATCAGGTTGGACAGCCGGGTGATCAGCTTGCGAATGGTCGGGCCGTCGTTGCCGACCGCGTCCAGCACCTGGCCGAGGGCCTCGACCGCCGGACCGAGAGTCTGCAGGGTGGACTGGACGTCGCCCTCCTTGCCCTTCAAGGTGCCGGAAAGACGGTCGAGCAGGCTCTGCAGCTTCTGCCGGGTGGGCTTGTCCAGGGCGGCCAGCACCTGGTCCAGCTCGACCCGGTCGACTGAACCCTCGACGAGCGCGCCGTCGGCCAGGTCAGGAGCAGCGTCCTTGCCGGGGAAGAGCTCGAGGATGCGCTCGCCGAGCAGCGCCTTGTAGGACACGCGCGCCGTCGTACCGTCGTGAAGAGGGGCGTAGTCCTCATCGAGGGCCACCGTGATGACCGCCTTCCCGTCACGGGTCTCGAGCTCCTTGACACGGCCGGCGGTAGCACCGTCGATCTCGACCTCCGAACCGGGCACGAGGTTCGTCGCGGCAGGCAGGACGACGTCAACCGTGTAGTCGTCACCGGTACCGGTGATGACGACGGCCGACACCGCGAGGATCGCGCCGGCGCTGAGTGCTGCAATGAGTGGTCGAGGCATCTCAGTCCATCCCGAGCGGGCCGGCGGACTCGCCGGCCAGGAACTGCCGGACGAACGGGTCGTCGCTGTTGAACGCCTCGTCACAGTCGCCGTAGTGCACGAGCTTGCCGCCCCAGATCATGCCGACGTAGTCACTGACAGCACGCGCGGCAGCGATGTTGTGGGTCACCAGCAGGTAAGTCCCGCCGTGCTCTTCGTGCATCTGCTGGATCAGGTCACAGAGAAGGCTGGTGCGGACCGGGTCAAGGCCGGAGTCGGGCTCGTCGAAGAGCACGATGTCGGGGTTCATGATGAGCCCGCGCGCGAATCCGGCGCGCTTGCGCATCCCGCCGGACACCTCCGTGGGCAGCTTGTGGGCAGACCGCTCGAGGCCCACCTCCTGCAGGCGGCTCATCACCAGGTCACCGATGTCGGACTCGGACATGTCGGTGTGCTTGCGCAGCGGGAACGCGACGTTGTCGAAGATGTTCATCGACCCGAAGAGGGCACCGTCCTGGAACAGGACTCCGAAACGCTTGCGGAGCTCGTAGCGCTCGTCCTCACTGGCCTTCCAGATGTCCTGCCCGAAGACGACCACCTCGCCCTGGTCGGGCTCGAGCAGTCCGACGAGGTGCTTGAGCAGCACGCTCTTGCCCGTGCCGGACGGCCCCATCACCGTGGTGATGGCGTCGTCCACGAACGCGATGTCGAGGCCCTGGAGCACCTTGAAGTCGCCGAAGGTCTTGTGCAGGTTGTGCACCTGCATGGTCGCGGTGCGTCCCGCCATCGCAGCATGGAGACCTGCGGTCGCCGCTGCAGTGGTGTCGAGAAGTGTGGTGTTCATGGAAACTCCAGAGGTCGGAGGGAGCGAGGGTCAAGCGCGGGGCGGCCGGGGTCCCGGCGGCTAATTCGCAATCGGAGCGTTGGGCGACAAGCCCCAGAAGAGCTGGGTGGTCAGCAACCCGATGACATGGATCAGGACCATGTTCACCATCATCGATTTCGCCGTGTTGATGCCGACGCCGGCCGGTCCGCCCTTGGCCGTGTAGCCGTAGTAGCAGCCGACGATGACGATCACCGTCCCCATCAACATCACCTTGATGAGCGAGAAGAGGAAGTCGTACGGATTCTGGAAGAGCCAGAAGATCAGCGAGTAGCCGCCGGGCGAGACGCTGCCGTACTGGAAGACGACGATCATCCACTGCGAGAGGTACATGAAGCCCAGGCCGACGACGTACAGGAACGGCATCGCGATCCATGCGGCGACCAGGCGGGTGCCGATGAGATAGCTGCGCGACTTGATCCCCATGACCTCCATCGCGTCGATCTCCTCGGCGATGCGCATCGAACCGATCTCTGCGACCAGGCCGCAGCCGACCTTCGCAGCCAGGATGTAGCCCCACATGTAGGGCGCCATCTCGCGGAGGCTGCAGTACGCCGTGAACACCCCGGAGTAGAGGGGCGCGCCGATCGCGCGAAGGGTGTAGTTCGCCTCGGTGCCACAGACGGTGCCGATGACGAACTCCATCATCCAGATGATCAGCGCGCTGGCGAGGATCAGGATGCCGCACTGACGGAACACCTCAGCGGTGTACATCCGGACCCGCGGCAGCTCGCGGAACGTCTGGGCAGCGAACTGGGCGATCTCGCCCGCGGTGCCGAACCCGGCCCTGATGCTGGCCATCATCGAGGAGGCGCTGACCTCGATGTCCTCCTTCTTCGGAGGCGAGAGGGGCGCGTCGTCGTCGACGGGGCGATTGAGCTCGATGGTCACTGAGCCGGCCTCACTTGTAGACCTGCATGTCGGGGTTGAGCCCGAGCAGGATGGCGGTGAACAGGGAGTTGATGATGAAGATCGCGGCGAAGGAGATCACCACGGCCTGGTTGACAGCGCGGCCCACGCCGATCGGCCCGCCCTTGACGGTGAGGCCCTTGTAGCAACAGACCACTGCGATCACGAGGCCGAAGATCGTGGTCTTCAGCACGCTCCCCCACAGGTCGGTGACCGTGGCGTTCGCGAAGAAGCTGGAGAGAAAGGCTCCCGAGGAGGCTCCGAGAATGGGAACCGCTGCGATGTAGCCGCCGATGCAACCGAAGATCAGCGCGACCAGGTCCAGCAGACCCGTCATGATCGTCACGGCAATGACCCGGGGAACGATGAGGTCGCGGATCGGATCGACGCCGAGGACCTCCATCGCATCGATCTCTTCACGGATCTTTCGGGCACCGAGGTCGGCCGTCATCGCAGCGCCCACGACGCCCGCGACGACCATGGCGTTGATCCAGGGGGCGAACTCACGGACGCTCGCCATGATGAAGAACGAGCCGAGTCGCTCCGGGATGCCGAACAGGTTGTAGATGTTGCCCCCCTGGAGACCCGGGGCGCCGAAACCGAACGTGACCGTCGAGATCACCATCGGGATCCAGCAGAGCTTGAGCATGCTGAACATCAGGTCGCGAACCTCGCCCCAGTAGCCCCGGGGGTGGCGCACTGCGCTCCAGACGACGACGCCCAGCAGGACGCCCATCTCGCCGGCAGGCACGAGAACGGTGTCGAACAACTTCGATCCGCCGCCACGCTTCGCGGTGGGACCGGCCGGCTCAGAGCCGGCGGTCACCGGTGGGGGCATCGTCGCGGTCATGGTTCTCCTTCGGCCGATCAGGCGGGTGTGTCCGCCGTCACCAATCTCGTTCCTGTGGACCATTCGGGGCATCCCCCCTCGGGCAGAGGGTGCTCCCCCGTGCGGTTCGGCTGTCGCGTTCCCCGCCAGTCAGGAAACGAGATCGCGCAGCGGGACCGAGGGGTCACCGAGCTGCACAGCGTCGACGTGGCCTGACGAAGCGATGAGCTTCTTGCCCACCATGAAGTCCGGCGCGCTGTTGACCGTCTCGACGGCCACCACCGCGTCACCCGCCAGGTGGAACACCGCGAACTTGCCGGCGGCCACGTCGCCGCGGACCACCGCGCGGTCGGCAAAGCCGACCAGTCCGGCGATCTTGATCTTCAGGTCGTACTGATCGGACCAGAACCACGGCACTTCATGGGCCCGGACCGGCTCGCCGAGCACGTGGGCCACGACCTGCTTGGCCTGCTCGACCGCACTCGGGATGCTCTCCAGCCGGTGCCGACCGGGGAAGTGGTCGAGAGGCCGCCGGGTGACGTCACCGACCGCGTAGACACCCTCGACGGACGTGCGGCCGCAGTCATCCACCAGGACTCCGCCGTCACAGGCGACACCGGCCAGTTCAGCCAGTCCGGTCCGCGGGATCGCACCCACCCCGACGAGGACCGCGTCGCACTCGTGGCGCGCCCCGTCACCGAGAACGACAGCGGCCACCTTGCCGGAGGCGTCCCCCTCCAGACGTACGACGTCGGCGCCGGTGCAGATCTCGGTGCCCCGGGCGGCGTGGTAGCCGGCGAGGAAGCCGGCCAGATCCGCTCCCGCAACCCGGGCCAGGGCACGGTCCTCACGTTCGAGAACGACGACCGATGCTCCGAGGTGGTGCGCAGAGGCAGCGACCTCGAGGCCCACGTAGCCCCCGCCGACGATCGCGATCCGGGCACCGGCCACGGTCTCCGCAGCGATCCTCAGCGCGTCGTCGTGGTTGCGCAGGTAGTGGACTCCGTCCAGAGCGGCACCGTCGATCGTCAGGACTCGCGGAGCCGCTCCTGTCGCGAACACGAGGGCGTCGTAGGTGAGCGTCTCGCCACCCCCGAGAGTCACCGTGCGAGCCTTGGCGTCCAGGGCCTCAACTGCGTTGCCGAAGCGCGCATCGATGCGCTGGTCGGCGTAGAAGTCCTTGGGCTTGATGAGGAGTTCGTCCTCGCTCATCACACCCTTGAGGTAGTCCTTCGACAGCGGTGGACGCTGGTAGGGCCAGGTGTCCTCGTCGCCGACGAGGATGACCTCGCCCTCGTAGTCGTGCTGTCGCAGGAGCGCAGCAACGTTCGTGCCGCCGTGACCGGCACCGATGATGACGATGCGGCGAGGGTGAGTGGGCTGAGTGCTGTTCATGACGGAACTCCTGGGAGGGTGCGCGCTGCGCGATCCCTGATCGCGACAAGCTGGCGGTAGAACGGAAAGGCCTGCTCGAGGACGGGCAGCACCTTGAGCGCCTTGCTCACCTGGCCCTTGGCATGGACCTCCCCGCGGGCAAGGGCCTCCACGAGGTCGCGGTCCCCACGCATGAACCCGTCCAGGAACTCGGACGCACAGCTGAGCTCGACGTCCGCCGACCGGTCGGCCTCGTTCCACGAGACCGTGACGGGGTCGTGGAGATCCAGGGTGATGTGCGCGGGCACATCGGTGCAGGTCAGGCGGAGCGTGAGCGATGCAGAGGCGAGCTGCGGACCCAGGCAAGGGTCGATCGCAGCCAGCCTGAGCACCCCGCCCACGTAGCAGTCGACTTCGGCAGCGCTGGCGAAGAAGGGCATGTGACGCTCCGGTTCATCGGCGTCCCCCGGCGGGTTCCCGTCGGGAGTGCCGTCCGGAGGGACGGGCACGTCCGCAACCTAGGCGCGCAGGTGCCGTCCCCGAATCGCCCGTGGGGCGGAAATCCGTACGTCGATCGACGTCAGGCGGAGGTCAGACCGAGGTCGGTGTGCGTCGTTCGCCGACCCAGGCAGCGACCTGTGACCGGGAGTGGAATCCCAGCTTGGAAAGGATGTTCTCGACGTGCCCCTCGGCCGTTCGCTGGGAGATGACCAGCTTCTCCGAGATGGCACGGTTCGACAGGCCGTCGGCGACCAGCTCGGCGATCTCCTGCTCGCGCCGGGTCAGCTTGACGGCGCCGGAGTCGGCGAGCGAGGTGGGTGTCGGCACTTCCTTGCGTCCCAGTGCCAACGCAATCGCTTCTGCGCGTTCCATCTCGACGCCGGCCCGGAAGGCGGCGTCGAAGACTCGATCGCCGAGGTCTGCACGGCACAGCGCCTCGGCCTCGTGCATGCCCTCCAGCCAGTCCTCGGACCCGAACAGCCGGACGCCGAAACTCGTCCAGAGGCTGTCTGCGGCGCCGAGCAGGCAGGCAGCATCCTGGAACCTGCCGGCATCGGCCTGAGCCCAGGCCAGCAGGTCCATGGTGGTCGAGAGTCCACACAGGTCACGGAAGAACCACTTGATGTCCAACGCCTCACGAGCCAGCGTGATCGCGACTTCCGTGTTGCCTTCCAGCTTCTCGACGAAGCCGAGCCCGTAGAGCGCGTAGGACAGCAACCATCGCTCACCGGTGAGGGTGCACAGGTCGCGGCACCAGTCGAAGTGCGCCCGCGCCTCATCGAGCTCACCGCAGTAGAGATGGGCAAGGGCGAGCTGGATCCGGAGGCCCACGACCTGGTCGTCGAGCACGTCGTGCCCCGCGTACAGCGCCAGCGCCTTCGACAACAACGCCTTGGACCTGGGCGAATCGCGGAAGAGCTCGGACAGTCCGGCGACATGGGTGGCGTACGCCTCGACCCGGACGTCGGCCTGATCAACGGCGATCAAACGGGCCTGTTCGGCGGCGTCGTCCGCCCGACTCTGGTCGCCCTGGAGGCTGGCGATGTAGCTGAGCGTGCCCAGCGCGACGGCACGATTGATCGTCGGCTCGGGGCAGGCGGCCACCGCACGCTCCAGCCATTGCCTGCCCTCGTCGAGGAACATGGCGATCCAGAGGAACCACGGAGCTCCCACCAGCGTCAGCGAGCGTTCACGGCAGTCCTCGTGCGCCAGGCAGTGCTCGGCGGCGGCGCGAATGTTGGCCTGCTCGAGGCGCAGGATGGTGCACCACAGTTCCTGCAGCGGCCCGAACCACTGCAGACAGGCCTCACCCAGGAGCGCCTCGATCCACGACAGGTGTCGGTGGACCACCTCGTCGTACTCACCCCACGCCTGCAGGCGTTGGTGGCCGTGCTCCCTCAGCGGTTCGAGCATCCGGAAGCGCACCTGGCCCTGGGTCTCGGTGCGACTGATGATCGACTTCTCCAACAACCCCTGGAGCACGTCGAGCACGGCGTGTCGCGGCAAGGACTCTCCGGCACACACGATCTCGGCCGCGTCGACGCCGAAGCCACCGGTGAAGACCGATGCGCGGGCCCACAAGGTGCGCTCGTCGTCGGTACAGAGGTCATAGGACCAGTCGATGGTCGCCTCGATGGTGCGGTGTCGTGACGGGCCTGTCCGCGACGAGTAGCGCAGCACCTCGAGCCGGGCGTCCAGCCGCTCGACGAGGTCCTCCAGTCCCAGCACGCGGAGCTTGACGGCCGCGAGCTCGATCGCCAAGGGGATTCCTTCGAGCTTGCGACACAGCTCGACGGCAGCCGCCTGATTGTCGGCGGTGAGCTCGAACCCGGGTACGACGGCGGCGGCTCGCTCGCGGAACAGCGCGAGCGACGGGAACAACGAGGCCACGCCGGCCTCGTCCGCCCGCTCTTTCGGCGGCACCGGGAGCGGCGCGACGCACAGCACCGTCTCCCCCGGTACGCCCAGGGTCTGGCGGCTGGTGGCCAGCACCCGCAGACCCGAACTGTGCCTCAGCAATTCGTCGACCATCTCGGCGACGTCGAGGAGCACGTGCTCGCAGTTGTCCAGCACCAACAGCATGCGGGTCCCGGCGATGTGCTGGAGCGCGACAGCCCAGGTGTCGCGGCCCGGCAGCTCCGGCAGGCCTAGCGCCTCGACCACACTCTGCCGGAGCATCCGCGGATCCCGGAGATCAGCGAGCTCCACCCACGCGACGCCGTCCGGGTGGCTGCGGGTGAGCTCTCGTGCGGCGCGGAGAGCGATCCGGGTCTTACCGACTCCCCCGAAGCCGGTGAGAGTGAGCAACCGGGTGTCGCCGAGCAGCTGCTTGACGTTGCTGAGGTCGGAACGGCGACCTTCGAAGCTGGTCAGGTCTGAGGGCAACCGGACGGCGGGCCCTGCGCGAAGGGTGTCGGGCGCGCTCACAGAACCCCATTTGTGCTCCGCCATGACGACCTCACTTCGCGTACCACTCTCAGCGCCCAGTTTCCTACAAATGGTCGGACCAAACAAGGCCCTACGCCGGGATACCTGGAAATCCTACTCAGGTACCTGTCCGGGGTGACTCCACGTGGCCTGGGTCATTGAAGGGGAGCATCGTGACGGTCGTCACAACATTTGGTCCAACCGTTTACTTCAGGAGGAATCGTGACCGCGCTCCCCGTGTCCACACCCCTACTTCTCGACCGGGTCGACCGACGTGATCACTCCCCGGCAGCCGCGCTCCGACGGGTCACCCGGGCGCTGGACGACCTCAAGGCCCTGACGACCGTCGACCAACTCGTGCAGCGGGCACCGGTTGCCCTGTGCCGGGTCGGCTTCGACCGGGCGATGATCTCCCGCGTGGTCGACTCGGACTGGGTGGTCGAGCGCTTCCACAGCGAGGTCGACCCCGTCCAGGCAGCGGAGATCACCGCTGCGGCACGCACCGAGAACCAGCGGCTCGGGCCGAATGTCATCGAGCTGGAGATGGTCCGGCGCCGGGTGCCGCTGCTCGTGGTCGACGTCAGCCGCGAGTCCCGCGTGAACCCCCGACTGGCCGCGATGACGGGCTCGAGCTCGTACGTCGCCGCCCCCATCGCACCTGATGGGGAAGTGGTCGGCTTCTTCCACGCCGACCGCCTCTGCGCCGCGCCCGTCACCGACTTCGACCGCGAGATCATCGCCCTGTTCGCGCAGGAGTTCGGGAACCTGATCGCGGCGGCCAGCCTGCGCGAACGTTTCGACCGGCTGCGCACGACGGTGGACAACCTCCGCTCGTCCCTGGGGGGGATGGTCGACGGATGTCTGGACGGTCCGATGGACCTGGTCAGCGAGAAGCAGGTGACGGGCGTCGCCGCCCACACGTCCGGACTGGCGCCCATGACGGGCCAGCGGCTCACCGGCGCCCCCGAGATCGACCGCCTGCTCTCCGAACGCGAGCGCGAGGTGCTCAAGCTGATGGCACTCGGCGAGACCAACGGACGCATCGCCAGCCGTCTGGTGATCACCGAAGGCACCGTCAAGTCCCACGTCCGGCACATCCTGCGCAAGCTCAATGCCGCCAACCGTGCCGAGGCGGTGTGCCGCTGGCTCCAGCGCCCCGGCGTGACTGTCTGAGCAGATCGACCACACGACCCCGGAGCCGGAGGCTTCGGGGTCGTGTTCCGTGCTGCAGCTCCTGGCTGCGTCTCGCGGCACGACGAAAGGCCCCGAACCCGGCAGGGATTCGGGGCCTTTGTCGGACCGTGTTCGTCAGCTCGTCGGTACGACGACCCGGGCGCCGCCGTTGCCTTCGCCCATGATCAGCTGGCAGGCCAGCCGTGAGTTCGGCTGCGAACCGTCGGCGAACTCGAGCAGGTCGCGCTCCTCGTCGGTCACCTCGTCGAAGTGACCCTCCCAGGCAGCGTCGACGTACACGTGGCACGTGGCGCAGGAGCAACTCCCGCCGCACTCGGCGACGATGCCCGGAAGGTTGTTCCGGACCGAGCCGTCCATGACGCTCTGGCCGGAAGGGACGTCGATCGTCAGCTCGCGACCGTCGGCGAGCACGTAGGTCACCTCAGGCATGACTGGCCTCCTCGTCCTTCGCCAGCCGGAGAGCGCCGGTCGGGCACTCGTTGACGGCGTTCGTGACCCGCTCGAGGTCTCCCTCGGCGATCTCGGCGATCGCGACCTGGGTCTGGCCGTCCTCACCGATGACGAAGTAGTCCGGGGCGAGCTCGACACACGTCTCGACCCCACCGCAGGTGCCCTGCGTGTGCACGACCTTCATCGTCGTTCCTCCTTCTCCTGCGAGACGATCAGTTCAGCTCGAGGCGAACCGGGAGCCGCTTGATGCCCCCGACGAAGTTGGTCTGGGTCAGCTTGCGACCCTCGAGCAGCTCGATCGACTCGATACGGGGCAGGAGCTCTTCGAACATGATCCGGAGCTCCTGCTTGGCCAGGTGCTGGCCGATGCACATGTGCGGGCCGTAGCCGAAGGCGATGTGCTTGTTGGGACGGCGCTCGAGGTCGAACGAGTCCGGGTCCTCGAAGACGTCGACGTCCCGGTTGGCCGACTGGTAGAGCGGCATGATCCGGTCGCCGGCCTTGATCTCGACGCCGCTGAGCACGGTGTCGACACGGGCACGACGCATGAAGTGCTTGACCGGGGACGCCCAGCGCAGCGCCTCGTTGACCAGGTCCGGGATGAGTGCCGGGTTGGCCTTCACCTTGGCGAGCTGGTCTGGGTTCTGGCCGAGTGCCTCGATCGCGCCGGTGATGGTGGCCGACGTGGTGTCGTGCCCGGCCGTGGCAATCGCCATGAACCAGCCGTAGGCGAACGTGTTGGGGTAGAACTCCCCGTTCTCCATCTTGGCGTTGGCGATGAGCGACGACAGGTCGTCGCGCGGGTTGGCGCGACGATCGGCAACCATGCCCTCGAAGTACCCGCAGAAGTCCTGGAAGGCCTGCGCGAACTGCTGGGCCATGGCCTCGGGACTCTGGACGACGTCGTCACGCTGCAGGTCGGGGTCAGCGACTCCGAAGAACTCCTGGGTGAGCTTCATCATCCGCGGCTCTTCCTCCTCGGGAACACCGAAGAGGGTCATGATGACGTGGAGCGGGAAGTACAGCGCGAAGTCCTCGATGAAGTCGATCTCGTTCGTACCCTTCTTCAGGTACTTCTCGATCGCCTCCGTGGCGAGGGTCCGGATCTGGTCCTCCCACTGCTTGAGGTTGGTCGGACGGAACCAGGCACCGGCGATGTCCTTGACCGCGGTGTGCTCCGGCGGGTCGAGGTAGGGAAGCGCGTCCATGATCCGGAGGCTGCCGCCGGTCAGGCTCTTGGTGAAAGCGTCACCGGCCTGGTTGGTCAGGATCGGGTTGTGGTCGCCCGGCTCCTCGTGGCCACCCGCGGTGAAGAGCTCCGTGTTGCGCTCGACCTCCATGATGTCGGCGTGGGTGCTCACCAGCCACAGGTCGTCGAAGCCCTCGACGCTGGCCTTGCCGACCGGCATGTTCTCGCGCAGCCACTGGTAGGCCGCGAACAGCTTGTCGTGGTCGGAGTGACCCTCCGGCAGCACGATCTGTGCCGCGATGTCGTCCGGGACGATGTGCGTCGTCGTCTCATCGATGACAGTCATCTGCTTGCTCCTCGGTTCAGTTCGCCGCGACGGGCGGGAGGTAGATGGTCTGGAGGGTCTGGAACGCGACGAGGCCCTCGGGGCCCAGCTCGCGACCCATTCCGCTGGACTTGATGCCACCGAACGGTGCAGTCGGGTCGTTGACGTAGTGGTTGACACCGATCGTTCCGGTCCGCACCTTGCGCGCGAATGCCTCGCCACGCTCCGTGTCAGCGGTCCACACGGACCCACCGAGGCCGTAGTCGGTGTCGTTGGCGATCTGCACGGCCTGCGCTTCGTCGCCGTAGGGAATGACCGCGAGCACGGGCCCGAAGATCTCCTCCTGGGCGATCGTGTGGTTCGGGTCGACGTCAGCGAAGACCGTCGGCTGCACGAACCAGCCCCTGTCGCGGTCGGCAGGCCGACCACCACCCGCGACGAGCTTGCCGCCGTCCGAGCTTCCCTTGACGATGTAGGACTCGACACGCTCTCGCTGGCGAGCCGAGACGAGCGGGCCGATCTGCGTGGTGCGGTCGAGCGGGTCGCCGATCACCAGGTTCGACGCCAGACCGGCGATGGTGTCCACGACCTCGCTGTAGCGGCTCTGCGGCGCGAGGATCCGCGTGCCGAGCCAGCAGATCTGGCCGTTGTTGAGCAGGGTCGAGGCGAAGAAGCTCTCGATGTTGCCGAGCAGGTCCGCGTCGTCGAGCACGATCGCAGCGGACTTGCCGCCGAGCTCGAGCGTGACAGGGCGGAGAAGGCGGCCGCAGGTCTCGGCGATCGCCCGACCAGCGGCGGTCGAACCCGTGAAGCTGACCTTGTCGACACCGGGGTGCTCGACCAGGTAGGCGCCGAGCTCGCGACCGCCGGGGACGATGTTGAGGACACCCTCGGGCAGTCCGGCAGCAACAGCAGCCTCCGCCATCAGGAACGCGTCGAGCACGGTCTCGGGGGCGGGCTTGAGCACGACGGTGCAACCTGCGGCCAGCGCAGGCGCGATCTTGAGGAACGTGATCCCTTGCGGCACGTTCCACGGAACGATCGCAGCGACGACCCCGATCGGCTGGCGGCGAATGACCGCGGTGCCACCGAGCATTCCGGGACGACGCTCGTCGGCCTGGTCGACGACCAGCTGGCTGTAGTAGCGCAGCAGGAGGGGTGGGAAGGGGATCTCGAAGGCCTCGGCGACGACGATCGGCATGCCGTTCTGCTGGCTGACGCGCGAAGCCGTTTCGGGTCCGCGCTTCTCGAGCTCGTCGGCGAAGCGCAGCAGCACTTCCTGGCGACGAGCCGGCTCC
>NZ_JBMCZA010000243.1:73913-76215 GCF_048654705.1 Nocardioides sp. CPCC 206348 | reverse complement strand
GTCGTTGCCGAGCGGACGTCGATCCGGGCCGATCCGGCCGGCGTGCGCCAGTCTCCGGCCACGTAGAGCTTGTCGTATTCCATCGTGCTCATCTGGTCACCTCGTGAAGTCGTGGGGATGGGGGGTCAGCCGTGGGTGAGGACGATCTTGATGCCCTCACCTGCGTGCTGGGCCGCGATGGCCTCGTTGAGCTCGCTGAACGGCCGCTTGGTGATCAGGCGGTCGAACGGGAACTTGCCTGCGGAGTGCAGAGCGAGGAGCTCGGGGATGAACTCGTCCGGGTTGGAGTCGCCCTCGACGATGCCGATCACCTTGGCGCCGAGCACCTGCGCGCCCATCATCGGAACGAACATGACGGCTTCGGGGTCGGCCGGAACACCGATCAGGCCGATCGTGCCGCGGTAGCCCAGCGACGCGAAGGCCTCACCGAGTACGGCGACGTTGGCCGTGGTGTCGAGGACGTAGTCGACGCCCGCGGGGATGATCGCGCGGACCTGCTCGGAGACCGGACCGGCGGCGGGGTCGATGGCGTGCGTGGCGCCGAGCTCGAGAGCCAGCTCGCGGCGGGCAGCCACCGGCTCCACGACGATGATGGTGCTCAGGTTGCGGGCGACGGCGGCCAGGGCGCCCGAGAGGCCGACCGAACCGCCGCCCATGACGAGGAGTGCCTCGCCCGCCTGGGCGTCGAAGCTGTTCATCACCGCACCGGCACCGGTCTGCACGCCGCAACCGAGCGGTCCGACGATGCTGAGGTCCGCGTCGTCGGCCAGCTTCACGACGTTGCGCTGGTTGGCGATCGCGGCCGTGGCGAAGGACGACTGGCCGAAGAAATTGCTGCCGAGCGGCGCGCCGCCCTGGGACAACGCAGAGGTGCCGTCGGGGCGGACGCCGCCGAAGTTGAGGGCCATGAAGCTGGCGCAGTAGCCGGGCTCGCCCTTCTTGCAGGACGCACACTCGCCACAGTTGTTGAACGACATGGCGACCTTGTCGCCGACGGCGACCTTCGTGACACCGTCACCGATCGCCTTCACGACGCCGGCACCTTCGTGGCCCACGACGCCGGGCATCGGGAAGGGCAGGTGCCCGTGCTGCGCGGCAACGTCGGTGTGGCACAGGCCGACGGAGGCGATCTCGACGAGGACCTCGCCGGACTGCGGGTCGCCGATCTCGACGTCCTCGATGACGAAGTCGCCACCGATCTCGTGAATGACGGCTGCCTTGATCTGCATGGCTGATCCCTTCGTGAGGTGCTCGAGAGTGTGCGGATGCCGGGCGGCCCACCGCCGCTCCAGGAACTCCTCGAAGTGTTTCCTCCGTCACATTGGCCGGGCATCCCCCTTCAGGCAGATCGCCATGTGCCGTTGGGCCCGCGAGAAGTGGCCGAGGTGTCTCGTTCGGGGGCTCCGGGTGGCGAGATCTCCATCGCCGGGCAGCCGTCGGCGTTGCCACGGATCGACACCTGCACGACAGTGAGGACGTGACGACACGAGGCATCACCGTGCTGGCCGGAGGGCTGGCGGAGACGGTGGAAATCACCAAGGCAGCCGACCAGGCCGGATTCGACGGCGCATGGTCCGGCGAGTTCCTCAACCGCTCTGCCGTGGTGTCGGTGGCCGCGATGGCGGCAGCGACGGAGAAGATCGGCGTCGGCACCGCGATTGCGTACGCCGTCGGCCGCTCGCCGCTGGTGCTCGCCAATGACGCGCGCTTCCTCGACGAGATGAGCGGCGGCCGGCTCACCCTCGGCCTCGGCACCGGGACCCGCGGCATGATGGTCGGGTGGCACGGCGTCACCGACCCCGACGGACCTGCCAGCCGCATGGAGGAGCTCATTCCCCTGCTGCGCCGGCTGTGGAAGCTGCACGAGGGTCCGGTCAAGCACGAGGGCCGCTTCTACACCTGCGACATCACCCCGACCGCCGACATCGAAGCGCCCCTGCGGCCCGAGATCCCGATCTACACCGCAGGCGTCAACGCACGGATGATCGAGGTCGCGGGCCGCGTGTCCGACGGGTTGATCTGCCACCCGACGCTCACCGACCAGTACCTCGACGAGATCGCGCGCCCGGCCATCGAGAAGGGGGCGCAGGTGACGGGCCGCAACGCGGCCGACGTCCACCTCAAGGGCGTCATCATCACCTCGATCCACGACGACCCAGCCGTTGCCCGGCGCGAAGCCGCAGCGCAGCTCGCGTTCTACATTGCACCGAAGGCCTACGGCCCGGTGATGGAGGCGTCCGGCTTCGGCGACGAGGCGGTGGCGATCCAGGCGGCGTTCCGTGCCAAGGACCACGAGGCGATG
>NZ_JBMCZA010000243.1:65412-73851 GCF_048654705.1 Nocardioides sp. CPCC 206348 | reverse complement strand
GAGAAGCGCTACGACCACGCAGCGCTCTACTCGCCCAGCTTCACCATGGCCGCGGAGCGGGTGCGCGAGAACACCTTCGCCATCATCGAGGCCTTCCGCCGCTGACGATGGACCGAAAGGCGGAGCGCTCCACCCCCGCGGGCTGATTCGACACCTCGGCGCTCTTCGTAGCGTGGCCGACATGACCACGAACCTCCGCCACGCGGCGTATCTCATTGCCGGAATCGTCGCCCTCGTGCTGACCTGGCCGCACGCCTTCGACTGGATGGACGACGGCGGCAACATCCTGAACCCGCTCGACTTCTTCGGCGATGCCATCGACGCCGGAGGGACCGCAGCCTTCCTCAGCATCGACATGCTGATCGCGTGGGCGGTCTTCATGGTCTGGGTCGTCACCGACAGCGTGCGCATCGGCCTGGGACAGAAGTGGGGCTGGTTCTTCGTCGTGCTGTCCTACATCGGCGTCTCGATGGCGTTCCCGGTCTACCTGGTCACGCGCGAGCGCTTCCTCGACCGCCAGGGGCAGCAGCACGGCGAGGCTTCCCTCACGCTGGCTGCGAGCGATCAGTCTCTCGGATAGGTCAGGTAGATCGACTCCCCGACCATCGCAGGGCGATCCTGGCCGTTGACCTCCACCTTCAGCGCGACGCGGTACTGGACACCGCCGTCCTCTCTACGTACGCCCTCGGGGATCGACGCGGTCAGCCGGATCTCCGCATCGACGGGCACCGCTGCGGTGAACCGCACCTTGTCGAGGCCGTAGTTCGTGCCGCGGCCGTGGTCGGTGATGACCATCAGCTTCTTCAGCATCGACGGCACCAGCGAGAGCGTGAGATAGCCGTGCGCGATGGTCTTGCCGAACGGCCCCTCGGCGGCACGCTCGGCGTCGACGTGGATCCACTGGTGGTCATCGGTCGCGGTGGCGAAGGTGTCGATGCGTTCCTGCTCGAGCCGCTGCCACGGAGAGGAACCCAGGTCCAGGTCCTTGGCTTCGGCGAGTTCGGCAACAGTGATCTCCAGCGTCATGGCCCCACCGTGGGCCAACGCGGCGCCGGGGTCAAAGAAGGAGTCACCCGGCGGCTGTCGCGGTCCACAGTGATGCGGCCCGCTCGGCGCGCCAACGGGCACAGCCACGTTCTAGGTTGCAGGGATGAGCACCACCGCCTTGCCGTCGTACGACGAAGTCCGCGAACTGCCTGCGCTGCTGGAAGGCGAGGTCACGCCCGACTTCATCGATCTCAACGGCCACATGAACATCCGGCACTACCTCGACGCCGGCGCCCTGAGCGCCGACCACCTGTGCCGCCAGATCGGGATCGACGACGCCTACCGCGCAGAGCGGCGCCTCGGTGTGTTCACCGCCGAGCACCACATCCGCTACTTCACCGAGATGCACGAGGGCGGGAGGTTCACCGTGCACACGACGCTCGTCGACCGCTCGGCACGGGCCGCACACCTGCTGTCACTCATCCTCGACCGAGAAGCCGAGGCCTTGTCGTGCACGGTCGAGATCCTCCTGGTCGGTGTGGGCATGGACACCCGCCGGCCGGCGGAGTTCCCGGAGGACGTCGCCGCCCGGATGGACGCCTTGATCAGGCAGGGCGCCGGACTCTCCTGGCCACTCCCGTTGTCGGGCGCGATGGGAATCCGGCGCACGGCCCGGACGTAAGACCGCGGAATTCCAACGCGTCGGGGCTTGTGAACGATCGTTTACAGGCCTATTGTTACAAATGGTCAGGCCAAAGCCGACCCCCGAAACTGCCGCCGACGGCAATCGACGAGAAGGACCGCCACCATGGACAACTTCACCGACATCACCTACGAGGTCGAGAACGGCCTCGCCTGGATCACCATCAACCGCCCCGACCGGTTCAACGCGTTCCGCGCGCAGACCGTCGACGAGCTCGTCCTCGCCTTCAAGCGGGCCTGGGCGAGCAACGAGGTCGGCACCATCTGCCTGACCGGCGCGGGCGACAAGGCGTTCTGCGCCGGCGGCGACCAGAAGCAGCGGATGGAGACCGGTGACTACGGCCCGTCGGTGAGCGGCCTGTTCGAGGTCGAGGCCCTCCACCGCGTGATGCGTGACGTCCCCAAGCCGGTGATCGCAGCCGTCAACGGCCTCGCCATCGGCGGCGGCCACGTCCTGCACGTCCTCGCGGACCTCACCATCGCCGCGGACACCGCCAGCTTCGGCCAGAACGGTCCCCGCGTCGGAAGCTTCGACGCCGGCCTCGGCTCGGGTTACCTCGCGCGCGTCGTCGGCGAGAAGCGCGCCCGCGAGATCTGGTTCATGCTCCGTCGCCTCAGCGCCGAAGAGGCGCTGGACTGGGGCCTGGTCAACAAGGTCGTCCCGGCCGCCGACCTCAAGGACGAGGTCCGCGCGTGGGCCGACAACATGAACTCCTTCTCCCCCACTGCACTCAAGGTGCTCAAGCAGTCGTTCAACCAGGACACCGAGCACTTCGTCGCCCTCGGCCAGTCCGCGGTCACCACCCTCAAGCTCTTCGGCGAGACCCCCGAGGCCAAGGAGGGCATCACCGCGTTCAACGAGAAGCGCAAGCCTGACTTCTCGCAGTACCGCGGAAACTGAGCGCCCGCGATGAGGTTGGACAGCGACCGCCTCGAGTTCGCCGAGCACGTCCACAACTTCAGCGAACGTGAGTGCGGCACCCTCGCGCAGCGTGATGCCCTCACCGACAACGAGACCAACGCGACCAGTTTCGAACTGCTCGCCAAGATGGCGAAGCTCGGTTGGCTCGGCGTCTCGCTGCCTGAGGAGTACGGCGGCGGTGGTGCCGGTTTCGTCGACGAGTGTGTGTTCATCGAGGAGGCGCACCGTGGCCTCATCCCTGGCCTCCTCGCCTACACGACAGGGCTGACGGCCGCTCAGACGTACCTCAAGTGGGGCAACGAGGAGCAGAAGAAGACGATCGTCACCAACCTCGCCTCGGGCAAGGTCGAGGCGATCGCACTCTCCGAGCCGGGCACCGGCTCGGACCTCGGCGCCGTCACCTGCAAGGCCACTCGCGACGGGGACGAGTACGTCATCAACGGCCAGAAGACGTGGATCTCCGTGGCCCATGTGGCCGAGCACATGCTCGTGCTCGTCCGCGAGGACTCCTCCGGCCCCAAGCACACCGGGCTGACCCTGCTGATGGTTCCGTGCGACACCCCGGGCATCGAGATGCGCGAGGTGCGGACCATGGAGGCACGCACCTGCAACGACGTCTTCTTCACCGACGTCCGGGTTCCGGTGTCGGCGGTCGTCGGCGAGGCCGGGCAGGGGTGGAAGCACCTGATGCGTGGCCTGAGCGTGGAACGAATGATCATCGCGGCGTTCAGCATCGGTGCTGCACGACGCTCGCTGGACGATGCGGTCGCGTACATGCGCGAGCGTGAGGCGTTCGGCCAGTCGATCGCCTCCTTCCAGGCGCTCCGGCACCGGGTGGCGGACCTCGCCACCGACATCGCCACCACACGCGCGTTCATCTACGACATCGCCCAGGCGATCGACGACGGCCAGGAGGACGAGCTCGCCTCGGCCTCCGCGATGGCCAAGATGCGCGCCACGGAGGTCGCGAAGGCGGCTGCCCTCGAGGGCATGCAGCTGATGGGGGGCGCCGGCTACACGCGCGAGTACGGCATGGAGTTCCAGGTCCGTCGTGCCCTGGCCCCGCCGATCTTCGGCGGCACCAACGAGATCCAGCGGGAGATCATCGCCAAGGCGATCTTCTGAGTTCGAACGCAGAGCGCCTCCCCGTCTCCGGGGAGGCGCTCCGTGCTGTTCAGACCCCGACCGCCACGGGCACCTGCAGCGAGGCGACAAGGCCCTGAAGGACGTCGGCCGCCTCCTGCGCCATCCGCGGGACGAACTCGGCGACGTCGACGAGCTCGTTGATCGCCGAGGCCACCTGTCCGGTCATGACCAGGCTGTTGACGGTGTCGCCGGTCGTCTGCGCGCGCTGCATCGACTCGATCTTCCACCGGACCATGGCGACCGGATCGGCGGGAGCGTCGCTGTCTCCGTGGGCGAGCAACTCCTCGGACGCCGCGTTGCGCAGGCCGCGGCACGGTCCGTAGACACCGTCGAAGGCGACGTCGTCACCTTCCTTCGCGTCGAGCAGGGCCTGGATGTAGTCCGGGTGCCAGTCCGAATTCGCCGTGCTGGTGATGAAGCGGGTCCCCATCGCGACGCCGTCCGCACCCATGGCGAGCGCAGCCGCCAGTCCACGCCCGTCGCGGGCACCCCCGGTGAGCAGGACCGGTACGTCGACAGCCTCGGTGATGCTCGGCACGAGCACGTAGGTGTGGACCTTGGCCGCCGGCGCGTGGCCACCCATCTCGAATCCCGCTGCGATGACGACGTCGACACCGGCCTCTGCTGCCTTCACGGCCTGCCGGGTCGCACCCACCTTGTGCTGATGGATCATCCCGGCGTCCTTGATCATCGCGATGTAGTCGCCGGGGAAACCCGCTGAGGTCGTCATCACGGTGAGCCGACGAGCGATCTCACTGTCGTTGCGTCGCGCCTCGAGCACCATCCGGATGTAGCTGTCGGTGAAGGGGAGGACCTTGCCAGCCGCATCGACGCCGACGGGGATGTTGACGGCGAACGGTCGGTCCGTCAGCGACGCGCACTCCTCGATGTGCTCGCGGAACGTCCGCGCCCCGCTCTCGATGTCCTCGGGCATGCCGGGCATGGAGACCGTGCCGAGACCACCGGCGTTGGACACCGCAGCTGCGAGTCGCGGGGTCCGGAACGGCCCGAGACCCTCCTGCACGATCGGGTGCTGGACGCCGACGAGACGGGTCCAGCGATTGCTGATGGGGCCTGCGTTGATGCTCATTCATTGCTCCTCAGGGGTTCACGAACCTTGTCCTTATGTTCTACACTCATGGTGACTGAATATCCAGATCCGTCAAACATGAATCTCAGGAGTGACACCCAGATGAGCGCCGGAACCACAGCACTGGAGGCATTGCGGGCCGTCGCCCGCGACCCACGAAGCCACATCCAGTCCTGGCGAGCTGCGCACCCGGACCGCAAGGTGCTCGGGGTCCTGCCGATGAACTTCCCGCGCGAGCTCGCCCACGCCGCCGGCGTACTCGCGGTGATCGTTCCCGACGACCAGGAGCCGGTGACCGAGGGCCGGGCGTTCCTGCCGGAGTTCTACTGCGGCTACACCCGCAACCTCGCCGACCAGGCCGCCACCGGCCGCTTCGACCTGTACGACGCCCTGTTCGTCGCCGACCACTGCATCCAGCTGCTCGGCTCGGCCGACGTCGTACGCGCGCTGGAACCGACCCGGCCGGTCTTCCTGGGCCAGCTCATCAGCTCCATGAGTGACCCGTGGGCCGGCCGGAAGACGGCGGAGATGATGGGCAACCTCCGCCAGGAGGTGGAGACCTTCGCTGGAGCGGCCATCGACGACAGCGCACTGCAAGCGAGCATCCGCTCCTTCAACCGCGACCGCGACCTGATGCGCCAGATCTTCGACGCACGCACCGCCGGGGACACCTCGTTCAGCCCGGTCGAGCTGCAGGACATCGTCGCCTCGGCGCAGGTCATGGACCCCGACGAGCACCACGACCTGCTCGCCCAGGTGGTCGCCGACCGCACGCCCCGGACCCGCGACGGCCGGATCCGGGTGCACCTGTCCGGCCACCTGTGCCACGCGCCGCGCCGCGAGCTGCTCGAGGTCATCGAGGAGGTCGGCGCCGTGATCGTCGACGACGACCTGTGGACCGGCCGCCGGTATCTCCAGACCGGCATGGACGAATCGCTTCCCCCGATGGACGCCCTCGCCCAGTGGTACGGCGGCCGCAACACGGCACTGCCCTGCCCGACCCGTGTCCAGCACGACGTCGACTGGGACCGCTGGCTCCTCGATGCCGTCCAGCGCAGCGGAGCCGAAGCCGTCGTCCACCTGATGCCGAAGTTCTGCGAGCCGCACATGCTCTATTACCCGGAGCTGCGCCGCGCCCTCGACGAGGCCGGCGTTCCCCAGCTCCTCATCGAGACCGAGCACGAGGGCATCCCCCTCGAGTCCTTCCGCACCCGGCTCGAGGCGCTGATCGAGCGCACCCATCGCAACCGTCCTGCCTACGCCTGACCCGATCGAGGAGTCCTGATGACCGCCACCCTGAACACCCCCGACGCCCCCACGACCGACCGCACGAACCGCCTCACCTCCACCCGCCAGGGCGGCCGCATGGTCGCGGAGTACTGGGACGACCTCTTCACCGCACGCGAGCGAGGCAAGCAGATCGTCTGGTACAACGGCGGTGCCCTGAACCCGATCTTCCAGGCTGCGGGCCTGGCCTGGTGCCACGGCGAGGCGTTCGCCGCCCGGCTGGCGGCCCAGGGGCTCGAGGGTCCGGCACAGCTCGCCGGAGCGGAACACGGCTACAACGCGGAGCTCTGCTCCTACTCGCGCACCCACCTGGGCTGCGCGGTCCTGACCGTCCAGGGCGACGAGGGCATCAACACCGGCGTGGTCGGCGCGCACGACCAGGCCGAGCTCGCCGCGCGACTGCCTGCCCCGGACTTCTTCGTCAACAACTACGCAGGTTGCAGCACCGGCCAGCAGTGGGACGAGATCTCGTACCGGGTCTTCGACAAGGAGGTGCCGATCTTCAACATCTCCCACCCGTTCCTGTGGGGAAACAAGCCCGACTCGGGCTACCTCAAGGGCGAGGAGTGGGAGTCCGCGTCCCACTACGTGCGGGACCAGCTGCTCGACCTGATCAAGTGGCTCGAGGAGAAGACCGGCAACCCGTTCGACTGGGACATGCTGCGCGAGTCGATGACCTACATCAAGAAGGCCGCCGAGCTGCGCCGCGAAGGCCTCGAGCTCTGCAAGGCCAAGCCGGCGCCGGCGACCTTCTGGGACTGGATCTCCGCCATCGCCCCGATCAACTTCCTGCCCGGCAACCAGGAGCTCGTCGACTACTTCCAGTCGGTTCGCGACGAGATCCAGGACCGCGTCGACAAGGGCATCTCCGGCGTCGAGAACGAGAAGTACCGGGTGTACTTCGACGGCATCATGAACTGGAACAAGCTCGGGTTCCTGTCGCGCAAGTTCGCCGAGCACGGCGTCGCGGTCATCGCCGGCCGCTACATCACCAACGCCTTCTGGCAGGAGCCGCAGCTGATCGACACCGAGGACCCGCTGCTCGGCATGGCCCAGCACTACCTGCTGTGCCCCACCAACCACGGCACCAAGACCCTCGACTACCTCACCCTGCGCGACTGCGAGGAGTACGGCGTCGACGGCATCGTCTTCCACTCGACCCGGACCTGCCGGGCGTTCACCGGACCGCAGCGCCTGCTGGCCCGATCAGCCCAGAACAACCTCGGGATTCCCTCGATCTTCTTCGAGGGCGACGTCGCCGATGCCTCCTTCTACAAGGAGGAGATCCTCGAGAGCCGGCTCGCCGCGATGCTGGAGGGGATCGACGTCAAGAGGACGCAGAACTCATGACGACAGGCCCGTTCTATCTCGGCGTCGACCTCGGATCGACGACGGCCAAGGCCGTCGTGATCGATGGCGACGGCGAGATCGTGTCGTCGAGCACCATCGCCATGGGCGCCGTGTCGCGGGCCGGCATGCAGAGGGCCGTCGACGAAGCGCTCGCCTCCGCCGGGATCACCACTGCCGACCTGTCCGGCACCATCTCGACCGGCTACGGCCGGCGACTGGTGCCGGGCGCGCAGCGGACCTTCACCGAGATCACCTGCCACGCCCGCGGCACGTCCGCGATGGTCCCGGGGGTGCGCCTGGTGATCGACATCGGCGGGCAGGACTCCAAGGCAATCACCGTTGACGATGACGGCCTGGTGCAGGAGTTCGCCATGAACGACAGGTGCGCAAGCGGAACCGGCCGGTTCTACGAGGTGCTGGCCCAGTCCATTGACGTGCCGCTCGAGGAGGTCGGCGCACTGGCCCTGACCGGGAGCAACGACCTCGAGGTGTCAACGATGTGCGCCACCTTCGCGGAGACCGAGATCGTGTCGCTGCTCGCACAGGACGCCCCGATCGCGGACATCGCTTCGTCCGTCCACCGCGCCATCGCGGCGCGCACCCTCGCACTGGTGGCCCAGGTGGGGCGCCACACCCCCGTGGTGCTCACCGGTGGAGTCGCCCAGAACCCCGCAGCAGTGGCCTTCCTGGCCCGCGCGCTCGACACCGAGGTGCTCGTTCCCCCGCACCCGCAGATCACCGGTGCGTACGGCGCCGCACTGCTCGCCCGGGACGCCGACAAGCGCGGACGTGTCGTGGTGGACGACGTCGCCGGTGCGGACGAGCTCTTCCCGCGTCCCAGCCAGCCGCACTCGTGCGGCTCCTGCGACGGAACGCTGACCAGCGCCAGCACCCCCACCAGCGTGGACCTGGGACTGCCCATCCGCCTCGGCGGCTGACCCCAAACGACAACGCG
>NZ_JBMCZA010000243.1:62012-65346 GCF_048654705.1 Nocardioides sp. CPCC 206348 | reverse complement strand
CGCCGGCCGCGGCCTGGTCGCGCAGCAGGAACTTCTGGATCTTGCCGGTCGGCGTCATCGGCAGCTCGTCGACGAACGACCAGTACGTCGGCGTCTTGTGCGGCGCGATCTGCTCGCGGACGAACGCCGTCAGCTCCGCCACGGTCGGCCGCTCGTGGCCGGCGCGCAGGCGCAGCACGGCGCCCACCTGCTCGCCCCACCGTGCATCCGGGACACCGATCACGGCAGCGGTCTCGATCGCAGGGTGCTCGATCAGCACGGCCTCGATCTCGGCCGGGTAGAGGTTCAACCCGCCGCGGAGGATCATGTCGCGCACCCGGCCGGTCACCTTCAGGAAGCCCCGTCCGTCCATCGAGCCGACGTCGCCCATGTGCAGCCAGCCGTCGGCATCGATCGTGTCCGCGGACTCCGCGGGCATCTCGTAGTAGCCGCGCATGTTCTGGTAGCCGCGCACACAGATCTCGCCCTCGGCCCCGATGGGGACCGGCACCCCCGTCTCGGCATCGGCGATCTTCACCTCGAGCTGGGGAAGCGGCTGACCGACGGTGTCGGCCTGGTCCTGTGGAGCGTCGGTGACGCGGGTCTGGCTGATCACGCCGTGCGTCTCGGTCTGGCCGAACAGGATCGTGAAGCCGCAGTCGAGCTGAGTCGTCGTACGGCGAACGAGGGCCGCCGGCACGGAGGCAGCGCCGCTGAGGATGGTCTTCACGGAGGTGAGATCGCGGGTCGCGGAATCGGGGTGGTCGAGCAGCGCGATCAACATCGTCGGGACGACGAGCGTGTGCGTGCCGCCGTACGACTCGAAGGCCTCGAGCAGCTGCGCGGGGTCGAATCCGGGGAGCAGCACGAAGGTCCCGCGGCGGGCCCAGGCCCCGAAGGACGTCACCGCGCCGCCGCCGATGTGGTACATCGGCATGGCGTTGACGTAGACGTCGCCGTCGTCGAACGCGGCCCGGTCGGCGACGAAAGTGGCCTCGTTGACCAGGCCCATGTGGTGCAGCATCGCGCCCTTCGGGAAGCCCGTGGTGCCTGAGGTGTACTGGATCTGGATGATGTCCTCCGGATCGATCTCCGGCAGCACGGTTGCGGGATCTGCGCTCTCGAGGAATGCCGACCAGTCGCTGAACGAGTGGACGTCGTGCAGCTCGGGAAGGTCCCCGCGGATGCTCTCGACCATCGCGCGCATGTCGAAGCCACGGAAGTCGTCGACACAGAACACGGCGCGCGCGCCGGACTGCTTCAGGACGAAGGCCATCTCCCGGGTGCGGTAGGCCGGGTTGAGGGCGACGAGGACCATCCCGGCCATCGCAACGCCCTGCTGGAGGATGATCCAGTCGGCACTGTTCTGCGCCCAGACCGCGATCCGCTCACCGGGCTCATAGCGCTGGGTCAGGGCGCGCGCGACGCGCTCCACGTCCCCGACGAACTGCGCATACGTCCAGGTCCGGCGCTCCGCCGGATCGACCACGCAGTCCACGAGCGCAAGGCGCTCGGGCACCGTCTCGGCGGCGTGCCGCAGCAGGTCGCACACCGTGACGGCGCGTACCTCGCCCGGCTCCGCGGGCCAGTGGGAAGTCTCCAACATCGGTCTCTCCTGAATGCAGCACCTGGATCGTCGCCCGCCCGAGTCGAGTGACCTGTGTCACGCCTACGTTAGGTTCAGAACACTAGACATGCAAGGGAACTCAGTTACCATTTCTGTAGAAATCAACAGGAGGTCGCCATGCCCACTCCCCTCGTCCGAAGCTACGCCGATTCAGCGGTGCTCATCGCGGGTGGCACGTCGGGCGTCGGCCTGGCCACCGCCCGCGCCTTCGCCGATGCCGGCGTACGACGAATCGCGCTCCTCGGGCGGGATTCCGGGCGAGGAGCGGCAGCTCGCCAACAGGTCGCCGAGCACTGCCCGGATGCCCAGGTCGAGTTCCTCGCGTGCGATGCCGGTGTGCTGGCACAGGTCGAGGACACCGTGAGCCGCGCCCACGAGCTGCTCGGGGGCCTCGACGTGCTGGTGAGCTCGACCACCGCGGCCTACCGTCCCGACCTCCTGCACCGCACCGACCCGGCTGACCTCGAGGCCATCCTCGTCGGCCAGGCGCTGCCGCCCATGCTGCTGACTCGCATCGTGTTGCCGTACCTCCAGGAGCAGGGTGGCGGCAGCATCATCAACATCGCCTCGGACGCAGCGAAGGTACCGACGCCCGGCGAGGCTGCTCTCGGCGGGGCGATGGCGGCGATCGTGATGTTCACGAAGGTGGCCGCCCTCGAGGCCAAGCGCAACGGTGTCCGGGTGAACGTGCTGACACCCTCCCTCATCGCAGGCACCACGACCGCGGCGAACGTCCTCAGCGACGGCTTCAGCAAGCGACTGTTCGAGAAGGCCGCCACCCAGGCGCACCTGGGCGTCGCCGAACCGGAGGATCTCGCCGCGATGGCGGTCTTCCTCGGCGGCCCCGCGGCGGCCCGGGTCACCGGCCAGACGATCAGCGTCAACGGCGGGGTCTCGGTCGCATGAGCGGCGCACCCACGGCACCGCTCGTCGTCCTGCCGGTCGGCCCCGAGGCTGCCTTCGGCGTCGGCGCCGTCTCACTCGGGCCCGACGGCGTGCACGGCACGATGCCGACAGGCCGTCCCTACCTCGGCCCCGACGGCCGTCCCGCGGTCGGGGCCCTCGGGGTGCTCGTCGACGACGTCACCGGATATGCGGTCATCCACGGCCTGATCGACGGCGCTTGGTCGGTCAGCACCGAGATCTGGCTGGACCTGCTCGGCCCGCTTCCCGACAGCGGCACACTCTCGGCGAGTGCCCGTGTCGTCCACGCGACCACGGTGTCGGGGTTCACCGAAGGATGGGTGGCTGACGACAGCGGTGTCCGCATCGCGCAGTGCCGCCAGCGGGGTCGTGCGATCCCGGAGACCCCCTTCGACCTCGAGCCGTCGAGCTACCACGTACGCACGGGCGCAACGGACGTGGCGGAACTGATCGGCCTCCAGACCGTCGACGGGCGTACGACCCTGCTCAGCATCACGCCGGACCTCGAGAACCCACGGCACATGCTGCACGGCGGTGTGTCGCTCTGCGCGTCCGAGGTGACGGCCGTCCTGAGCCGCATGGCCGCAGGCGTCGACCTGCCGACGAGCTCGGTCCACATCGCGCACACCCGCGGCATTCCCGCAGGGTCGGAGGTGCTCTTCCGGGCCGAGACCAGGCACGCCGGTCGGACGTTCTGGATCACCGAGGTGACCGGCTGGGTCAACGGCAAGGTGGCCTGCGTGAGCACCGTGTCCGCCCAGAAGCTCTGAAGCCAGTAGGCCCCGGAGTCAGGCCGACTCGTCG
>NZ_JBMCZA010000243.1:37847-62002 GCF_048654705.1 Nocardioides sp. CPCC 206348 | reverse complement strand
CGGCAAGGTGGCCTGCGTGAGCACCGTGTCCGCGCAGACGCTCTGAAGCCAGTAGCCCCCGGAGTCAGGCTGACTCGTCCACGAGCTGCCAGAAGCGGGCGTGCGCCTGCTTCTCCCATGCGTGCCGCCGCTCAGCCAGGAGCGCGGCCGCTTCGTGACCGACCCACTCGGGAAGCAAGGTGGCCGGCAGCTGCGGGTCTCGCCGCATGAACCGCTGCTGGAGGTTGAGCAGGTCGAGATAGGTCAGCAGGATCTCGTCCGGGTCCGTCGGCTCCGGCGCGGAGCTCTCCTGATCGAGGAGGCGGCGGTACTGCGCGGCCAGCTCGCTGAGGTCCCAGGACTGCTCCACCAGCTGGGCGTCGGTCAGGCCGACACCCGCGGTGGGGCCAGTGATGGCGACCGCCGTGTCCTCGAGGCCGAGGTCGGTGACCAGTCGGCGCAGCTCGGGTGCCCGTTCGTTGTGCGGCGTGACCCACAGGCCGGGGGTCGGGTTGCCCATGCCGAGCCAGTCGAGCCCGCCGTACAGGCGCTTGCGGGTGGTCCGCTGCTGCTGGGGAACGCTCACCCACAGGAACAGCCAGCTGCCGTCCCACGTGTCGTCGGTCCCGAGGTAGGTCTCGGAGCGCCGCACACCTTCGGCGACCAGCTCGCGGCCGCGAGCGGCCAGGCGCCACCGGACGGCGCGTCCGACCCGTTCACGTTCCAGCCAGCCCGAGGCGGCCGACCGCGCCAACACCTGACGACCCGCGTGGTCCTCGACGCCGAGGCCACCCAGGACCTTGAGCAGCGCGGTCGTCCACGCGCCCTCCGGACGGTCGGGCAGCATCTCGCCCGCCAGGGTCAGCAGCAGCGATCGCGCGCTCGGCGGGGGCAGCAAGGAGTCCGCGCCCCGCTGGCTCGGCAATACAAGTGCATCGGACATAGAGGACATGGAATCAGCCCGGCCTACCTGTTCGTCGGAGGGTCCACCTGGTGCGCGTGGCCGGTCCAGTCCAGGCCGCCGACGACTCCTTCGCCGACGGGGATCTCGTCGGCGACCACATTGACGTAGGCCTCGACGTGGGCTGTCATCCGTCGCTGGGCCAACTCCTTGTCACCAGCACGAATGGCGGCAGTGATGGCCTGATGGGCACGACAGGTCTCCGCCCGAACGTGGCCGTCGACGCTGCCGACGTAGCCGGTGGAGTCGTAGATCAACTCGGCCAGCGCCTCCATCAGGCCCGACAGCAGCTCGTTGCCAGCGGCCCGGGCCACGGCCATGTGCCAGTCGACGTTGGATCGCAGGAACCGGTTGACGTCCTGTGCCTCGGCCATCACGAGGTTGGTCGCGTCCATCGCGAGCAGGTCGGCTTCGGTGTGTCGTACCGAGGCGAGTCCGGCGCACGCCGGCTCGATCGTGGCCCGGGTCTGGAGCAGGGCCGCGAGCGACACCTGGGTGCCGCGCACCACCAGGCGCACCGTGCTGGCGATGTCGTGGCCGCTCGGGCGGCGCACGAAGGCCCCGCCCGAGCGGCCTGATCGGATCTCGACGAAGCCCCGGATCTCGAGCACCCGCAATGCCTCGCGCACCGAGGTGCGGCTCAGGCCGGTCTGCAGGACCATTTCCCGTTCCGGTGGGAGGACGTCGCCCTCGCGGAGCTCACCCCGGCTGATCCGGCCGGCCAGTTCCTCCGCCAGCACGTCGCTGGCCTTGGGGACCCGGAGCGGGTGCAGCGGCGCCATGCTGTCAACCGCGTCGGGCGGAGGTGCCACCTGCGCACCATCGATGCTCATCGGGTCACCTCCGCCCTCGTCACAGCCTGTCCCGGATCAGTCGAGCTGGCAGGCCGGGTTGGGCTCCGGGTTGTTCTCCGAGGCCGGGATCGCGGCGGTCGCGACCAGGGCCAGCTTGCCGTCGTCATCCTTCTTGACGGTTCCGACGTACGTCGGCGCCTCGATCTGGTGGTCCTCGGCGCGCATCGTGACCTCACCCTGGATCGAGTTGTAGGTCAGGCCTTCGAGGGCCTTCGCGACGTCGCCCGGAGCGATGCTGCCTGCCTCCTCGACTCCAGCGAAGAGGGTCTGCATGCCGAGGTAGCCGTTGCCCACGTTCTCGGCCGGAGCGTGGCCCTTCTTCTCGGTGTAGGCAGCAACGAATGCCTTGGTCTCGGCGTTGTCAGCAGTGGGCATCCACGAGTTGGTGCCGAGCGCACCGATCAGGCGCTCGTCATCGAGAGCCTTGAGGGTGGCCACCGAGAGACCGGTGTTGACCAGCACGGTGTCGTACTTCTGGAGGACGCCGAACTGGAGGCCCTGCTTGAGGAAGTTGACCGCGTCGCCGCCGGCGAGCGACACGACGAGACCGCCCTTGCCGCTGAGCTGGCTCAGGTAGCTGCCGAAGTCCGCGGTGCCCAGCGGCGAGAAGAGCTTGGCGTTCAGCTTGCTCCCCTCCGCCTTGATGGTCTTCTCGACTCCCGCCGTGCTGTCCTTCCCGAAGGAGTAGTCGGCCGCGATGCTGTCCCACTGCGACTCGTCCTCCTCCTTGAGCCAATAGGCGAGCGTGTTGACCCCCGCGGTGTCATTGGCAGTCACGCGGAAGTATCGCGACGTGCACGACTTGCCGGTCAGGTCGTCGCTCTGCCCCTGGGTGCCGATCATCAGGGCGTCCCAGGCCTCGAGCTTGGGGGTGACCGCAGCCATCTCCGGAGAGGAGACCAGACCGATCACGAAGCGTGCGTTCTTCTCCTGGACCAGCTTCTGCGTTGCGGCGAGCGCTCCCTCGGCGGTCCCGAGGTCGTCGGCGAACTCCAGCTCGATCTTGTGTCCATCGATGCCACCGTTGGCGTTGGCCTCGTCGGCAGCGAACTGGATGCCCTCGCGCTGCTCCTCCCCATAGGCGGCGTACGGCCCGGACTCGGGTGTGACGACCGCGATCCGGATCGGGCCGTCGGCATCCTGTTCACTGGTGCTCGCCGCCCCTCCCGAACAGGCCGCGGTGACGATCATCAGCCCGGTCAGTGCAGCACCGAGGCAGACTCGTGTGTTCTTCATCTGGATCTCCAATCAGGTCGGCCGGACGGCCGGGCCAGGGGTGGGTGAGGAGTGGGAGTGGCGTGGGTCAGACCCCGACGAGATCGCGAAGCGACTCGCTCGAGGTGTCTTCGATGCGGCCCTCGGCGACCGTCTCGCCCTTGAGCAGTACGGCGTACCGGTCAGCGAGTCGGGTGACGAGGTCCAGGCGTTGCTCGATGAGCAACATCGACGTGCCTGCCGCCTTGAGGTCAGCGAGGCAGTCCCCGAGAAGGTCGATGACCACCGGCGCGAGTCCCTCGGACGGTTCGTCCAGGAGCAGCACACGCGGGTTGGACATCAGGGCACGTCCGATGGCCAGCATCTGCTGCTGGCCACCACTCAGGTGCGTGCCGAGCGAGCGCCGCCGCTCCTTGAGGTCGGGGAAGATCCGGTAGACCGCGGCGAGGTCCCACGGTCCCTTCCGGTTCGGCGCGGACCCGATCTGGAGGTTCTCCTCGACGGTGAGCGAGGACAGGATCCAACGCCCCTGCGGCACCAGGGCCGCACCCAGACAGGCCGCTTCATGAGGGGACTTGCCGCGCAATGACTTGCCGCCGACGGCGATGGTCCCGCCCTTGAGGTGGGCGATGCCGAACATCGTGTTGAGGCTGGTGGTCTTGCCGACGCCGTTGGGACCGAGCAGCGCGAAGGACTCGCCCTCGGCGACCGCGAAGGACAGCCCGTCGAGGATGAGCGCGTCGTCGTAGTAGGCACGCACGCCGTCGAAGGTCAGCACGTCGCTCATGCCGCACTCCTTCCGAGGTATGCCGCCATGACCTCGGGATCACGGCGAACCTGTTGCGGGTCACCGTCAGCGATCACGGCACCCTGGGCCAGCACGGTGAGCCGGTCGCAGACGCGGTAGACCACCTCGAGGTGGTGCTCGACCAGGACGACGGTCATGCCGCGCTCGCGCACCAGTGCAGCCAGGTGATCGGCCAGCGCGATGCTCTCCTCCCGGGACAGGCCGGCGGCCGGTTCGTCGAGGAGCACCAGGGCCGGGGCGCCGAGCAGGGCCAGGGCGATGTCGACGCGACGCTGCTCGCCGTACCCGATCTCGGCGGGCGTGTGCGGCAGGCACGGACCCAGCGCGAGAGCAGCGACGACGGCGTCGACGTCAGGCTCCCCCACCAGGTGGGCCGCGACGTCGAGCTGATCGGCAACGGTCAGCTCCGGGTAGACGCTGATCCGCTGGAAGGAACGGGCGATCCCGATGTGGCGGCGACGCGGCCCCGCCATCCGGGTGATGTCGCGACCCTGGAAGTGCACCGTTCCGGCGGTCGGCCGGAGTCGACCGGAGATCAGGTCGATGCAGGTGCTCTTGCCGGCACCGTTGGGGCCGATGAGTCCGTGGATGGAGCCCTCGGCCACCTCCAGCGACACCTGGTTGACGGCCTTGACGCTGCCGTAGGCGAAGGTCAGATCATCGAGTCTCAGCACGACGGCCTCCTCGAGTCGAGTGCGGGACGGTGGACGAATCGGGTGTGTCGCGCCGCGCGCGCAATCGGGAGGTGACGGCCGTGAAGCCTCGTTCGAGGATCTCGACGCATCCGCCCGGTGCCACCAGGACCACGACGATCAGGACGACGCCCAGCACTGCCTGGTAGTGGTTGCCACTGCCCGCGAGGTAGTTCTGGAGCAGGATGAAGAGCACGGCACCGAGGGGCGGGCCGAGCACGCTGCGCACGCCACCGATCACCGCCACGATGAGGGCGAGTCCGGAGGTCGACCAGAACAGCGCGGTGAGCGAGATGAAGCTGGTCGTCACGAGGTTGAGGGAGCCGGCGATGCTGGCAACCAGGCCGGAGACCGTGAACGCCACCACCCTCGGCCAGTAGGTGGCATAGCCGGAGAAGCGCATCCGCTCCTCGTTGTCGCGGATCGAGGCGAGCCGTCGTCCCCACATGGTGCGGCTCAGCACCCACAGTGCGGCCATGGTGATCATCAGTACGCCCCACACGAGCGGCCACGCCTCGACCGGGTTGCCGTACATCACGACGTCCTTGCCGAGAAGTGAGCCTTCGAGCTGGACGTTGAGGCCATCGGCCCCGCGGGTGATCGAGTGCAGCTGTCCACCGGCCACCCAGGCGAGCATCCCGATGGCGAGGGTGAGCATCGCGAAGGCGATCCCGGGAACCCGGATCGTCACCAGACCGACCACCAGGGCGGCGACCGTGCCGCCCCCGATCCCGGCGAGCAGGGTCAGTCCGATGGGGAGGTCGGCATGCTGAGCGACGTAGGCCGTGCCGTAACCAGCGATGCCGTAGAAGGCAGCGTGGCCAAAGCTGAGCTGGCCGGTCTGGCGCAGCAACCAGCCGATGCTGAGGGCGAGCAGGCCCATCACCATGGCCTGCTGTGCCAGCTGCAGCTGGTACAGGCTGATCAACCACGGCGCCCCCAGCCCGGCCACGGCCAGGACGAGCCAGCCCAGCACCTGCCAGCGGGCCGAGCGGTTGGCGTGCCGCAGGGTCCCGGCAACGGTCTGGCCGGGAGCCGGCGGCGGAGTGACTGCGATGGGCTCGGCCACGTCGCCAGCGGTGATGTCGGTCGGGGAGCTGATCACAGCGCCGTTCTCCTTCCGGCGATGCCCTGCGGTCGCAGGAGCAGCACCACGAGCATCAGCAGGTAGGGCACGTACGCGGCGAGCGTGGGCAGCTGCACCGTGGCCAGCGCGTTGGCCATGCCGATCAGCAGCGCGGCGATCATGGGACCGCCGATGCTCCCGAGACCGCCGACGACCACGACGATGAAGGTGGTGATCAGGATCTCGGTGCCCATGGCGGGCGACAGCGTCAGATACGGACCAGCCAGCACCCCGGCCAGGCCGGCGAGGCCGAAGCCGAGGGCCACGACGGTGGCACTGACCCGGTCGACGTTGACACCCATCGCTCCCGCGGTCACCCGGTCGTCGCCCGAAGCACGCACGAAGAGACCGGTGCGGGAGAACTTGAGCCAGGCCATCAGGCCGGCGCAGACGAGGAGCCCCATCGCGATCACGAACAGGCGGTACGTCGGGTAGGTCGCGAACCCGAGGTCGGTCGTTCCGGCCAGCACCGCCGGCGGATCGATCGTGCGGGCCTCAGTGCCCCACACCGTCTGCACGACATCGGCCACCACGAAGGTGATGCCGAAGGTCAGCAGCACCATGTCGAGCGGGCTGCGTCCGACCAGGAACCGCAGGCCGTAGCGGTCGACCAGCAGGCCCGCGACAGCCAGGAGGATCGGCACGGTGACGAGGGCGATCCAGAACGAGGTCCGTTCAGAGATCGAGAGGGCGACGTACGCCGCCAGCATGTAGATGGCACCGTGAGCGAAGTTCACGACGCCGCGGAGTCCGAAGATCAACGCCAGTCCCGAGGAAAGGACGAGGAGGAGGACGCCGAACGCGAGGCCGTTCAGCACCTGGACAAACATGAAGCCTCCAGTGGATGGGACACAGATGTTCTGAGTGGGGTGGGCAGGGTGAACCAGCCGGGGACCCGGGCGGGTCCGCGGTGGCGAGGGAGGAAACGGCGGCGGTGCCGGGCTACCCGTCGTTCTTCGTGGTCATCGAGCCACCTCCGCAAGCCTGATCCGGGTGGCGAACTCGAAGCCCGTCGCCGCTCGACGCAGGTCGTCCTCGACGGTCGGGTCGTGCAGGACGATGTCGACGCCGAGCCGGGACCCCGACTGGTCGAGACTGACCTCGGCGCCGGGATCGAACGAACGGGCGAGGTCCTCGACGACGCGGGTCACCGCGTCGGCGCGCAGCGCTGGCTTGGAGACCTTGCCGACCGGGGTCAACGGGATCTCGTCGATGACGACGACCTCGACCGGCACGGCGGCGCGCTCGTGCACGTGGGTGCGGCAGAACTCGAGCAGTTCCGCGGGATCGAGGGTCGCGCCGGAACGCGCCTCGACGTAGGCGATCGGCAACTCGCCCTTCGCGAGGTCGGGTCGGCCGATGGCCGCCACGAGGTGGACGTCCGGATGCTCGGCGAGGACGTCCTCGATCGCCCGCGGGTCGATGTTGTGTCCGCCGCGGATGATCAGGTCCTTCGCACGGCCGAACACCCAGATGTAGCCGCTCTCGTCAACGCTGCCGAGGTCACCGGTGTTGCCCCACCGCCAGCCCTCGGGCATCTCACCGGGCACACCGCTCGGGAAGTAGTCGCGGTCCAGCTCGGCATTGGCGTAGCCGGACATCACGGTCGGGGTCGCGGTCAGCAGCACACCGCGTTCTCCCGGCGCACAGTCCCGGACCCAGCGACCGTCGCCGTCGAGCTCGACCGCCTTGACCCTCACGAAGGGCAACGGTCGACCGACCGAACCCACGCGGGGCTGCGTGCCGTCGTTGAAGTGGCCGGTCGTCGTACCGTGCAGCTCGGTCATTCCCCAGTTCTCGCGCAGCCAGATGCCGAAGCGCTCGTGGAAGGCGAGCACCAGCTCCATCGGCGCGGCGCTGCCGCCGACATGGAAGTCACGGACCACGCAGCCCTCCGCGTTGCCGTCGCCGTGCAGGAGCGCGAGGGCCGTGGTGGGCGTGGCGAGGAGCGAGGTCACCCGGTAGTGGCGGGCGATGTCCCAGAAGGACGCCACCGCTTCGCGCGACCGGAAGCCGACCTGGGTGAGGGTGAGGAGCGTGCCACCGAAGATGACGGTACGCAGCCCGAGGGAGATCGTGCCGCCGCAGTGGAAGTTCGGCATCCCGTGCGCGGTGACGCCGTCGGGCTCGTTCCCCATCAGTGCGGCGACGTTCCATGCGACGTGCAGTTGTCCGGCCTGGTTCATCCGCACCAGCTTCGGCGTTCCGGTCGTGCCGCCGGTCGGCTGCATCAGGGAGTCACGTCGCGGATCCTGGTCGAACTCGGCGTCGAGGTGGCCGCCGTGATCGGCTGCCCGGCACCTGAGGTCCAGTGCGGGATCGACGTCGTCGACGTACAAGACCTCGAGGAGGGAGGGCACCTCGGCACGAAGCGCCGCAATGCTTCCCTTGGACTCGAGCAGGTCACGCGTCGTGACCAGCACGGTCGCCCGGGTCTCCCGGAGGATCGCCGCGACGGGCGCAAGGTCCAGGAACGGATTGAGGGGTACGCCGACGCCGGCCGCCTGCGCTCCCCACAGCGCGCTCAGTCCTTCGGGCACCATCGGCAGCATCAGCCCGACCACCGAGTCGGCCTCGCCGGCGATACGCCGGAACAACCCGCCCGTCGCCTCGACGTCCGCGACGAGCTCGCGATAGGTGACCGTCCGGTTCGGCGTGAGGAAGTCGGGCGCCTCGACCTGGATGATCGCCGGCTTGTCCGGGTGCTCCGCGGCGACGTACTGCAGGCAACCGAGGATCGTCTGCGCGGGGAGCAGGTCGCTCGCGTCGTACGTCGCCTCGATCTCGGCGACGTCCTGCGCACTGCGGATCCGCTTGCGGACCAGGGTCGGCTCAGACAACGGAGATCCCCCCGTTCACGCTGACGACCTGTCCCGTGATCCGGCGCGACCGGGGCGACGTGAGGAACAGTGCGGCATGGGCAAGGTCGCTGGGCTCGGTCATGCCGAGGGCGGCCTGGCGGGAGATCTTGTCGAAGATCTTCTTGCTGAACTCCTGCGACATGGCCCGGTCGAAGGACGCCGTGTCGGTGATCAGGGAGGGCGTCAGGACGTTCACGCGGATGCCGTCGCGCTTCGCCTCCACGGCGAGGGTCTGGGAGAAGGTGACGATCGCGGCCATCGCCGCCCCGATGCCGGTCTCGCCGGGCGTCGGCACCTTGGCCGCGTCGCTGGCGATGTTGACGATCGCGCCGGACCGCTGGCTGCGCAGGTAGGGCAGCACGGCCCGGGTCATGAGCAGCGGCCCCAGGGCCTGCTCGACGAGGATCTCGCGCAGCTGCTCGATGGCGATGTCGTGGAGCAACGTCGGTTGGTACGGCGCAACGGTCGAGCAGACGAGGACGTCGATCCGGCCGAGCAGGCGGTGCGCCGTGTCGGCCGCCTCCACCGCCGACGCGGGGTCGTTGAGGTCAGCGGAGATGAACTCGACGTGGGCCGAGGGTGCGTGCTCGAGCACCGCCTCGACCGCGCGCTTGCCGCGCTCCTCGTTGCGTCCGATGACCACCAGTTCCGTGCAGCCGGCGCGGACGTACTCGATCGCCGTCGCCAGGCCCACGCCCGAGGTTCCACCGGCGATGACAACGCCCTGGCCGGCGAACTCGCCTGCGGACTCCGTGGCACTCATCGTCTTCCTCCATCAACGTCGTCTGGTCCGACCATTCACTTGGTGCAAAGTGACGTACACCACTGACCAATGGAAACGAACCTAGACTGACGTTTGACAGTTATCAACCCCCAATGCACGAAATTGTCCAACCAAATGAAATCGGCCGCCACCGACTGTCGACTTTTCCAGCCACCACGGCCCCGCCCTCGGCCCGATCAGGACTCGCAGTGACACCATGGCGGCCCCCGATCCGAGGAGACCACCATGCCTTCGACCGCCACCTTCACCTCACCGAGCGACGGCACCGCCATCGCCACGTACACCTGGGGCGAGGAGCTCGAAGATCCCCGAGGGGTCGTCCAGATCGCTCACGGGCTTGCCGAGCACGGCTGGCGCTACGACCGGCTGGCCCGGGCGCTCGTCGCCGCCGGCTATCGGGTGCACGCCGTTGACCACCGCGGCCACGGCAACTCGGTCGCCTCGGCCGACCAGCTCGGGCACTTCGACTTCACGGCCCTGGTCGCCGACGTCGCAGCCTTCGGTGCCTCGCTGAAGGAGCAGTCCGACCTTCAGCTCTTCCTCGTCGCGCACTCGATGGGTTCCTTCGCCGCGCAGACGGTCATCCTCGACCACTCCGACCAGTACACCGGAGTGGTGCTGTCGGGCTCGACCGCACTCGATGTCCTCGGAGCCGAGCTCGCGAAGGCCGAAGGCCCCGTCGGCCTGGAGGCCTTCAATGCCGGATTCGAGCACCGGACCGGCTACGAATGGCTGTCACGCGACGACGCCGAGGTGGACAAGTACGTCGCCGATCCCCTTTGCGGCTTCGACCTGCCCGACACCGCCGTTCCCCAGCTCTTCGCGGGTGCCGCTCGACTGGGCGACCCGACGGCCCTGGCCGGCGTGCGCAACGACCTCCCGATCCTCGTCACGTCGGGCGACGCCGACCCACTGTCCGGCGGCGGCCAGCTGGTCCAGCTGCTCGGCCAGCGCTACCGGGACGCCGGGGTCACGGACCTCACCGTGAGCCTCTACCCCGAGGCCCGCCACGAGATCTTCAACGAGACCAACCGCGACGAGATCACTGCCGACGTGATCGAGTGGCTCACCCAGCGCAGCTGATCACCCGACCGCCGGGGTCCGTTCAGCCAACGTGTCCCGACGCGTCCCGACGTGTCCATCGTGCTCGCAGTGGGGCCCTCAGGCCCAGATGCCGCCCGGTCGACCGCCATCGGCGGTGATCACGGCACCATTGGCCAGCCGGCCGCGGGGCGAGGCCAGGAAGGCGACGAGATCGGCCACATCGGCGGCCGAGACCGGCCGCCGCAGCGAGTTGCCCGACGCCAGGTCGGCATAGGCAGCGTCACCCTCGGTGCGTTCGGTCACCGTCAGTCCGGGGTGCACGCAGGTCACGGCGATGCCGTCCGGTCCGAGGTCGTCGGCGAGGTTCTTCGTCAACGCCACCACGGCGATGTTGCGCACCGAACCCGCGATCGATCCGGTGGCTCGCGCGTTCATGCCGCTGATGTTGACGATCGCACCGCCCTGGCGGCGCAGGTGAGGAACCGCCGCCCGCGCAACCCTCAGGTACCCCAGCACCTTGGTGTCGACGTTGCGGAGCAGGTCTTCGTCATCGAGGCCGGCAAGACCGGGGACCTGGCCGGGCAGCGCCCGTGGGGCCGCACAGTTGACGACGACGTCGAGGCGGCCCAGCAGCGCGGCGGCCTCGTCCACGGCCGCGCGGACCGAAGCGTCGTCGGTGGTGTCGGCCGCGACGATGCCCGCGGCCCCCACCTCGGCAGCGGCCGTGGTGAGCGTCGCGCGGTCACGGCCGAGCAGGACCACCTGAGCGCCTTCGCGTGCAAGTGCCGCTGCCACGGCCTTGCCGATACCGCGATTTCCGCCAGTGACGAGGGCGCCGAGTCCGGCAAGTCCGAGGTCCATCGGCTCAGTCAACCCGGTCGGTCAAGGCACTCAGACCAGCGTCGCCCGATAGCTGTACGACGACGAGCGGGTCAGTGCGAACTCGAAGATCCCCGAGCCGGGGTTGCCCACCCAGTCGAACGAGCAGAGCCGGTCGGTCAGCGAGGAGTCGAGGGTCCGCTGGGTGACGGAGCCGTCGAGCGGGTACACCTCGCCCTCCACGTGGTCGCGACCGAGCGCCTTGCCGTGGTGGCCGCCATACCCGCCGCCGGCCATGTAGCCGCCACCGGCAGAAGCGTCGGTGTCGATGGGATAGACGGCACCGGATGCGGTGGTGACCTGGACGCGCCCGGACCTGAGGTCGAGCTGGTCGTCGAAGACCAGGTCGTGCTGCACGTCGACGATCTCGTCGAGGGTGCCGTCGGTGTGCATGACCGCGCCCTCCAGCAGGATCCGGCCGCCGTCGCGCGACTCCACCAGGAGGAAGCCGACGGAGCGGTCCTCGAACTGTGCCTGGTACCAGATGTGCAGACCCTGCCCACCGGCCATCGTGCGGACGCCGCGGGACCGGTCGCGCTGGCTGTACCAGCGCTCCACCCGCTGCTCCACGCCGTCGATCGTCAGGGTTCCGGACGCCCACCCCGACTGGAAGAGGTGGGAGAACGAGGTCATCTCGCCGGACGAGTTCGTCACGTCGATGTCGCCCCACCACGCGGGAGTCCGTGCCTCCCAGGTCAGGTCGAAGGTCATCCCGGTGGGGTTGTCGGAGAGGGTCGCGCGCCAGGTCTTGTTCGGCTCCACGACCTCGAAGCTGAACGGACCGCAGGTGCCGGGCGCCGTCGCCGAGAGCTCGGTCGAGTAGCGCGCATTGCGCTGCTCGGTCGGGGTCGAGAGGATCGCGAACCCGTCGACCGTGTCGCGGACGGGGTGCAGTCCCAGCCCGAAGAGCACCGACGGTGCCGTGGCATCGGTCGGGTGCACGTTGAAGACGAACCTGTCGAAGAACCGATCGGGCAGGCCCGCCGCCTCCTCGGCGCGAATGATCCGGTCGTGGAACGTCTCGTGGAAGCGGGTGCTCATCGGGTTTCCTCCAGGTCGGGTTCGGGTGGCGGCGGCAGGCCGGCCGTGCGATGGGCGTCCGTCAGGAACGCCTGCACCAGGGCCTGGTCGGCGTAGTAGGGATCACCGACCCCGCGGACGGCACGCCTGCGGCCGTACTCGTAGAGCACCGCCAGCTTCCAGAGAGCGAGTGTGGTGTACCAGTTCAGGGCGGACAGGTCGGCGCCCGTGCGCTCGGCGTAGCGCGCCGCCAGCTCGTCCCGCGTCGGGTAGCCGTCCTCGAGCAACGCGGTGCTGAGCTCCTGGGTCGGGTTGACCGGAGCCCCGACCGGCACCGAGGACAGGAAGTAGCCCAGGTCGAAGAGCGGGTCCCCGAGCGTGGCCAGCTCCCAGTCCAGGACTGCGGCGATCGTCCCGGGCGACTCGGCTGAGCACACCACGTTGCCGATGCGGAAGTCGTTGTGGACGATCGTGGCGCCCGACTCGGGAGGAACCCGGTCGCGCAACCACGCCTCGGCGGCGGCGAAGTGGGCCGGTGGATTCCCGTACTCGTCCGCCACCAGTCGCGCCATCCGGGCCAGGTGGCGGGCATTGAAGCCCTCCGGCCGACCGAGGTCGCCGAGACCGACGGCCTGCCAGTCCACGGCGTGCAGGTCGGCGAGGGTGTCGACCAGGGACTCCCCCAGGCGCCGACGCACCACGGGGTCGTCGAGTGGGGCAGGGGTGTCCGTGGTGATCACCGGGCCGGCCGAGAAGCCCATCACGTAGAAGTCCACGTCCAGCAGCTCGCCCGCAACGGAGGTGGCAAGGAGCTCAGCCACGGGCACCGGTGTGTCCGCCAGGGCACCGATGATCCGGGCCTCGCGCAGCATGTCGTGTCCGCCCGGCGGAGTCGGCGGCGGCGGCGGACGCCTGAGCACGACCTGGCTCCCGCTCTCGTCGGACACCAGATAGGTGAGGTTGGAGTGCCCGTCACCGATGGGCTTCGTCGTCACGGTCCCGGTGGTCAGGCCGCGCTTCTCCAGGAAGACAGCCAGGTCGTCGCGTTGGTCGGGCGACCAGTCCCAGTCACTCATCGGGACTCACTGGCCGGTGAAGCGAGGGGCCCGCTTCTCCTTGAAGGCCGCCAACGCCTCGGGCATGTCTGCGGTGCGTGTCATCAGTGCCTGGCCACGGTTCTCGAGCTCGAGCGCCGCGGCGTAGGACGAGATCTCCAGGTTGCGCTGGATCGCCCGCTTCGACATCCGCACACCCGCCGGAGAGTTCTCGGCGATCTGCTGCGCCAGCGCGACGGCGGCGTCGAACAGCTCGTCGGTCGGCACGACCCGGTTGACCAGCCCGATCCGCTCGGCCTCGTCGGCACCCACGACCCGAGCGGTGTAACCGATGTCCGCAGCCCGAGCCGGCCCCACCAGTCGGGTCAGGTGGTACGACGTCCCGAGCTCGCCCACGGACAGGCCGACCTTCACGAAGGCGGCGCTGAACTTGGCCGCCGGGTCGCACAGGCGGATGTCGGCAGCGAGCGCAAGCGCGAGCCCGCCACCCGTCGCCGGTCCGTGGACCGCCGCGATGACGGGGAACGGCAGGAAGTGCAGGCCCTGGATGCCGCCGGTGGCGGTCTCCTGGAACTTCAGGAACTCCCGCACCCCCATCTCGGTGATCTGGTGGATCTGCTCGAGGTCGAAGCCGGCGCAGAACGCACGCGTGCCGGTGCCGGTCACGATCAGCGCCCGCAGCGGCGCGTCGCGCAGCGCGAACGCCGCTTCGCCGTACTCGCTGAACATGCGGATGGTCTGGCTGTTCATCCGGTCGGGCCGGTTGATGCGCAGCACGCCGATGTCGCCGGGCAGCACCTCGAAGGTCAGTTCCTGGAGGTCAGGGAAGTCGATCTGCACAGCGGGCCTCTCGTCTGTCACGGTCATGACTGGTCACTCCCCCTTGAAGACGGGCTTGCGCTTCTCCTTGAAGGCCGCGAGGGCCTCGGGCATGTCGGTGCTGCGGGTGAGCAGCGCCTGTCCGCGGTTCTCCAGCTCCAGGGCGGCGGCATACGAGCCGATCTCCATGTTGGCCTGGAGCGCCCGCTTCGAGAGCTGGACGCCACCGGGACTGTTGGCGACCATCTGGCCGGCCAGCTCGAGTGCGTCCTCGATCAGCTTGCCGGGCTCGCTGATGCTGTTGACCAGCCCGATCCGGGCGGCCTCCTCTGCGTAGACCATCCGGCCGGTGAAGCAGATCTCGCTGGTGACCGCGGGGCCGACCAGGCGGGTCAACAGCCACGACGTGCCGAGGTCGCCAGCGGTCAGGCCGATCTTGACGAAGGCTGCGTTGAACTTCGCCTCCGGCGCCGCGAGCCGGATGTCGGCCTGCAGGGCGAGGGCGAGCCCGCCACCCGCCGCAGGGCCGTTCACTGCGGCGATCACCGGGACCCGGATGCTGCGGACCGAGACCAGCGACCGCGCTGCGCGCTCCTGCTGGTTGAGCATCTGGATCGCTCCGAGGTCGGCGAGGCCGTCGGCGTCGGCGAGGTCGTAGCCACCGCAGAAGGCCGCGCCAGCGCCGGTCAGCACCAGCGCCCGGAGGTCATCCTCCTGGTCGAGGTCGAGCGCGGCCCGCTCGAGCTCGACGAACATCTCGTTGGTCATCGCGTTGTAGCGCTCGGGACGGTCCAGCGTGAGGACCACGACGCCGGGCGTCGCCTCCTCGAGCGTGAGCGTCTCGTAGCTGCGGTCAAGGCTCTTCATCGGGCAGCACTGCCTTCCTGGGTTGGTTCCCGAGTGATCGGCGTGGTCTGCGCGATGGCGCCCGCGGCCTCCCACTCGTCGATCTTCCGGGTGGGAATGCCCCATCCATCGAGGGCCTCCCGGGTGTTCTCGCCCGGCGCCGGCGGGGCGCTGTCGACGTACGCCGGCGTCCGGCTGAACCGGGGCTGGGGCGAGGGCTGGGTGACGCCGGCGACGTCCACGAAGGTCCCGCGCGCAAGGTTGTGGGGGTCGGTCCACGACTCCTCCACCTCGAGCACGGCCGAGATGCAGCCGCGACCGGCCGCGCGCTCGATCCATTCGTCACGGGTCCGCCTCCGTACGGCGTCGGCGAACACCTTCTTCAACTGTGGCCACTGCGTCCGGTCGTTCTGGTCGGGCAAGGCAGTGGGGTCGATCCCGAGGATCTCCAGCAGGTCGGCGTAGAAGTGCGCCTCGAGCGCACCGACCGCCAGCCACCTGGCGTCGGCCGTCTCGTAGGCGTCGTAGAACGGTGCGCCCGAGTCCACGATGTTGGTCCCTCGCTCGGTGTCCCAGGTGCCGGTGCTGACGAACCCGTGGAAGGCGGCGGCGAGCAGGGCTGAGCCGTCCACCATCGCCGCATCGATCACCTGCCCGAGACCCGAGCGCTGTGCCTCCCACACGGCGGCCACGACACCGAGGGCGAGGACCGCACCACCGCCGCCGAAGTCACCGGCGAGGCTCAGCGGCGGCGTGGGCGCCTGGCCGTTGCGGCCGAGGAGCGCGAGCACTCCGCTCTGGGCGATGTAGTTGATGTCGTGTCCGACGGCCTGGGCCATCGGTCCGTCCTGGCCGTAGCCGGTCATCCGCCCGTAGACGAGCCGGGGGTTCACGGCGGCACAGTCAGCGGGCCCGATGCCGAGCCGCTCGGTGACGCCGGGCCGGAAGCCCTCGATCAGTACGTCGGCACCCGCGACGAGGTCGAGGACCACTTCTCGGCCACGAGGGTGCTTGAGGTCCACGGCCACCGAGCGCCGGCCGCGGTGCATCACTTCGGTGCGGAAGTCGGCATTGGGTCCGACGAGGGCGGCCCCGCTGGTGCGGTCGACCCGGATCACGTCGGCACCGAGGTCGGCGAGCAGCATCGCGCAGTACGGCCCGGGGCCGATGCTCCCGATCTCGACCACCCTGAGCCCCACCAGGGGCCCGGTGAACGATCGTTCCGCGACGGTCGCAGACATCCCATCACCTCCACGGCGAGCGTAAGTCATGAACTAATGGTCAGGCCATACTTTTCCGGAGTCGAAGTGGAGACAATTCCATCCGCCTCAGCCCGGATCCGGCTCAGAGCGCGATCAGTTCCTGCACCGCACGGTCACTGAGCTGGGACACCGGCCCCTCGCCGGCCAAGCGCCCCTTGCGCAGTGCGAGGTAGCGGTCGGCGACCTTCTGGATCATCCCGATGTGCTGCTCCACCAGCAGCAGGGCGGTACCGCGGGACCGGATCTCCTTCAACGCTTCGACGATCGCGTCGATGATGACCGGAGCCAGCCCTTCGGTGGGCTCGTCCAGCATCAGCAGCGACGGCCCTGCCATCAACGCACGCGCAATGGCGAGCATCTGCTGCTCGCCGCCGGACAGTGACGTGCCCGGCCGCTTCTTCCCGCGTGCCAGGTTCGGGAACAGCTCGTAGAGATCGGGAAGGGTCCAGGTGGTCGGGCGGCCCGAGGCCTGGCCAAGGACGATGTTCTCCTCGACCGTGAGGTTGCCGAAGATCCGCTTGCCCTGCGGCACGAGGGAGACACCCCGGGCGGTGGGCACGTGGGCCTTGCGCCCGATCGGCTCGCCGCCGACGAGGATCTCTCCGGACACGGTCGGGACGCCGTACACCGACATCAAGGTGGTGGACTTGCCGGCACCGTTGCGCCCGACGAGGCCGACGGTCTCTCCCTCGCTGATGGAGAAGGACAGGTCCTGCAGGATGATCGATCCGGCATAGCCGGCGGTCACGCCACGGAACTCCAGGATCGGCGTCGTCATGCTGCGCTCCCGAGGTAGGCACGGATCACGTTCTTGTCGGCGCGGACCGCCTCGGGCGTACCGCTCGCGAGCACCTTGCCGAGGTCCAGCACGGTGATCACGTCGCAGGTGCGGAACACACCCTCGACGTCGTGCTCGACGAGCAGCGCAGCAACATTGCGTTCCTTGCAGACGTCGCGGACGTGCTGGAGCATCCGCACCGATTCGTCGTGCACCAGGCCGGCGCACGGCTCGTCGAGCAGGACGACCTTGGGCTGGCCGATCAATGCGATCGCCAGGTCCACCGATCGCTGGGTTCCGTAAGCGATCTCGGAGCAGACCCGGTCACGGATCCCGTCGAGACCCAGCGTGGCGATGATCCCGTCGAGATCCGATTCGTCGTTGCGGCGGGCGACCATGTCGAGCTGGTCGCCGACCGTCATCGATCCGAAGACGCTGGTGCGCTGGAAGGAGCGCGACAGGCCCTTGCCCCGCCGCCACCGCACCGATCGGCGGGTGATGTCGGAACCCTCGAACGTCACCCGTCCCGATGACGGACGCTTGCGTCCTGACAGGGCATCGATGAACGTCGACTTCCCTGCGCCGTTGGGGCCGATCACGCCATGGACCACACCGGGCTCCAGCGCGATGTCGACGTTGTCCAGTGCGACATGGGCGCCGTACTTCACGGTCAGGCCGTGTCCTTCGAAGATCGTCATCGCTGTCCCTTCCTCAGTCGGTGGTAGAGCTTCTGGAGCGAGCCGGTGATGCCGCCGGGCATGAAGACGAGCACCAGGATCAGCGTCAGTCCGGTGAAGAGGTGGAGATTCCCACCGAAGTTGAAGTTCGCCTGCGCATAGACGTAGAGGAACGTTCCGACGATCGGCCCGGCCAGGAGGCCGAACCCACCGATCAGGGCGGCAATCAGCGAGTCGCCCGCTCGGGCGAAACCGAGGATGTCGGGCGAGATGTAGCCGGCGTTGATTGCGAAGAGCGCTCCGCCGATCGACGCCACGGCCCCGGAGAGGACGAAGGCCAGCAGGCGCGGAAGGAACGTGTCGTAGCCGGAGAAGCGCATCCGCTCCTCGTTCTCCCGGATCCCCTCCAGCGTGGTGCCGAACCGTGATCTGCCGACCAGCCAGAGCAGGGTCGCGCAGACGACGAGGGCGATCCAGGCCATCGGCCAGAACAGGCCCGGGTTCATCACGTCGGCCTGGCCGAGGCCGAGGAAGGTCATGTCCCGGTCGTAGGCCAGCAGCTTGCCGTCGTGGGCACCGGTCAGCGGCCGCGCCGATGTCTGCACGCTCAGGGCGTAGAGCGCCTGCGACAGTGCCAGGGTCAGCATCAGGAAGCCGAAGCCGGACGCGCGGACGACGAGCAGGCCCATCAGCAGAGCCATGCCGGTGCCGACGAGAATTCCGAATCCGACGGCGGCCGTCGGAGTCCAGCCCCAGTTGGTGGTGGCGATGCCGACGCCGTACGCAGCGGCACCGAAGAAGGCGCCGTGGCCGAGGCTGATGATGCCGAGGTGCCGGGCCAGGAACCCGATGCCGATGGCCAGCAGGCTCAGGATCGTGCCGTCGAGCACCAGGCTCATCTCGTAGGTGTCGGTCACCACGTGGGGCACCGCCAGCCCGGCGAGCAGCACACCCAGGGCGAGGCCGAGTCCGATCAGGGTGCCCTTGCGCCGTCCACGGGCCGGCGGGAGCACGTCCAGCATCGTCTCGGTCACGTCATCGGTGGGGGTCGTCGTGGTCATGACACCCTCTTTCCGGCAAGCCCGGTGGGCCGCCACAGCAGGACGATCGTCAGGGCGACGTAGGGGACGACCACCGCGAAGCTCGGGGACCAGACGGTCGCGACGCTCTGGATGATGCCCAGACCCATTCCGGCGATCATGGCGCCGGCGATGCTCCCGATGCCGCCCACCACCACCACGATCAGGACGGTGATGAGGAAGGCATTGCCCATGCCCGGGTCGAGCGCGACATAGGGCGCCGCGAGTGCACCGGCCAGGCCGGCGAGCGCGGCGCCGACGGCGACCACGACCAGGCTCACCTTGTCGACGTTGATGCCCATGATGGCTGCCGTCTCGATGTCCTGACTGGCGGCACGGATGTGGAGACCGATCGAGCTGCTCCGCAGCCAGACGATCAGCCCCGCGGCCAGGAGGAGGGCGATCACGATGATCGCGAGTCGGTAGCTCGGGTACTCGACACCGAGGAAGTTCGTCGTCCCCTGCAGGAACTCGGGCGGGTTGACCCGCAGGGTGCGCTCGCCCCAGACCAGGACCACGACCCGCTCTGCGATCAGGGCCAGGCCGAACGTGATCAGGCCGAGCTCGATGTGGGAGCGGTGCTGAAGGGGCCGGAAGAAGACGAGCTCCAGGATCGCGCCGACAACAGCCAGCGCGAGCGGCACCACGAGCAACGCAACCCAGAAACCGGCCACGTCAGCGACCGAGTAGGCGATGTAGGCCCCCGACATGTAGAGCGCCCCGTGGGCGAAGTTCGCCACACCGCGGAGCCCGTAGATCATCGCCAGGCCCGAGCTCAGCACCATCAGGAGCGACCCCAGGGCCACCCCGTTGAGAAGTTGTGCTGCGTTCACTTTCGTCCTCTCCTGACACCGGGACGCCGGTGTGCGGTTCCCCGCACACCGGCGTCCGTGCGCATCAGAACTTGCAGTCGGAGTTCGGCTCCGGGGTGGTCAGGTCGGGCGTGGTGTTGGAGAGGATCTCGAACGCGAGCCCGCCGTCACCCTTCACGACCTGGCCGACGTAGGAGTCGCGCAGGACCTGGTGGTCAGCGCCACGGACGGTGACCTCACCGACGATCGTGTCGACCTCGAGGTCGTCGATGGCCTTGGAGACCTTCGCCGGGTCCGAGCTGCCGGCCTCTTCGATCGCGGCGAAGAGGGTCTGCGCAGCGAGGTAATTGTCGGCCGGGACGTAGTACGGCGCGGACCCGTTGTCCTCGGTGTAGGCCTCCACGAACTCCTTGTTGAGCTCGTTGTCGCCCGCGGCGTCGTAGCCGACATTGTTGTAGTAGCCGACGATCGTGTCGCCCAGGGTCTTGAAGAGCGGCTCGGAGACCATGTTGAGCCCGAGCACGGTCTTGAGCTGCGCGTCGAGGTTGAACTGGTCGGCCTGCTGGACGAACGCGACGCCGTCAGCACCGAACTCGACGGCGAACACAGCGTCCGCACCGCTGTCCTTCAGCTTGGTGATGTAGGAGCCGAAGTCGGTGGTGTTGAGCGGAGCGAACTGCTCGAGCACGACCTCCTTGCCGGCCTTCTTCGCGGCGGCCTTGAACTTGTCGGCCGCGCTGTGACCCGTGGCGTAGTCCACCGCCTGGATGGCCCACTTCTCGCCGGGCAGCTCTGTCAGGGAAGCAGCGAGTGCGTTGACGTCCATGCTCGTGCTCTGCACGACGTGCACGGCGTACGGCGAGCACTGCTCACCGATGAGGGCGTCGTCCTTGCCGAGAGCGTTGAACGACATCGCGCCGAGGCCCTCGAGCTGCGCGTTCAGGGCACCGTGCTCCGGCGAGGTCATCACCGCTCCGATGAACTGGGCACCGTCCTTGGTCACCGCTTCCTTCGCGACCCGAAGAGTGGTCGCCGGGTCGGCGTCGGTCGACTTCACGACGAGCTCGATCTTGCGGCCGTCAATGCCGCCCTTCTCGTTGATGAGGCGGACCGCGGTCTTCCAGCCCTTCACCGCGTCGGTGCCGAACTGAGCCAGGGCTCCACTGGTCGGCGGGATCAGCGCGACCTTGATGGGGCCGTCCTCACTGTCACCACCCGAACTGTCGCTGGCCGCCCCGCAGGCGGCCATGGTCATTGCCAACGTGACAGCACTTGCAGCCGCCAGCAGTCGTCGCTTCATGCAGAAGATCCCCTCGGGTTTCGACACGACCGCCCATCGGTGTGTCTCACGTCACCAAGTATGGTCTGATAATTAAATCGGTTCGACCCTATAAGGGGGGGTTCTTCTATCCCCTAAGAGGTAGGCGGAACCCCCACCAGCCTGGAAACGGGCCGGATCAGCCCGGCGCGATCGTCTCGGGGACCCGCGTGTTGGCCGCGGCGCGCCGCTCGGAACTGATGATGAGGACGACCGCGCCGACCACGGCGCCCCCGCCCACCAGGACTCCCGGCCCGATCGGTTCGGCAAGGACGAGCCAGCCGAGGAAGACCGCGACGACCGGATTGACATAGGCGTGGGTCGCGACCAGGGAGAGCGGCACGTTCGCGAGCAACCAGGCGAAGGCGAGGAAGGCCACGATCGAACAGGCCACCACCAGATAGGCCAGCGCGAACCAGCCCTGCGCGGAGTAGTCGGTGCTGAACTGCTCGCGCGTCGCCAGGGCGAGCGTGGTCGAGCAGCCGGCGGCCACCAGCTGCTGATAGGCCGCGACGGCGACGATGTCCTGCGGCAGGCGCAGGCTGCCCTGGAGGAACGAACCGACGGTCCAGCTCACGCTCGCCGCCAGGCAGAAGACAGCACCCAGCAGGGGCAGCGCCTCACCGGTGGTCTGCCCGACGCCGATGAGGGCCGCGAGGCCGGCGAAGCCCACCGCCACACCGCACAAGGTCGCCACCGGCGGACGATCGCCCGTCACCAGTCGGAGCAGTACGGCCCAGGCCGGCACCGTCGCGACGATCAGGGCGGCCACACCCGACGGGAGCCCGCGGACCTGCGCGAGCGCCTGGAAGCCGTTGCCGAACCCGAGGAGCAGGATGCCGGTCGCGAGCAGGCCGACCATCTCCGGGCGGCTCAGTCGCAGCGTTCGCCAGCCCTTGCGGAGGACGGCGATACCGGCGAGGACCAGCCCGGCCACGAGGTAGCGCTGGGCCATGGCCTGGAAGGGGTCGACCTCGTCGACGACCAACCGGATCGCCAGGTAGACACTCCCCCACAACAGCCATACGGCAGCCATGCAGACCACGAGGGTCCTGCGGTTGACCGCCTGCAGCCCCTCAGGCACGGAGCCGGGTCACGCGAAGTTCGGAGCGCGCTTCGCGATGAACGCAGCGATGCCCTCGGCTGCTTCACCGTCCTCGAAGAGGCCCTGCTCCTGCAAGCGTTCGAAGGCGATGCCCTCGGCCAACGGCATCTCGAAGGCGGCATCCACCGTGCGTACGACGGCCAGCTGGGCCGGGAGAGAGGACGTCACCAGGTCGCCGGCGAGCTCCAGCGCCGCCGCCACGGCGTCGCCGTCGGTGAGCCGGTCGACCAGTCCGATCCGGAGAGCTTCCTCGGCATCGACCTGGCGGGCGGTGAGCATGATGTCGAGCGAACGACCACGACCCACCAGCTGCGTCAGCCGCTGCGTGCCGCCGGCACCGGGAATCAGGCCGAGCTTGACCTCGGGGAGGCCGAGCTTCGCACGTGGTCCCGCCACCCGCATCGTGCAGGCCATGGCGAGCTCGAGGCCACCACCGAGGGCCAGTCCGTCGACTGCGGCGATCGAGAGCCAGGGCGACGCCGCGAGCCGGTCGTTCACCGCGCGCATCTTGTCGCCGTACGCCAGGAAGGAGTCGGCGTCGATGGTCGACATGTGCTTGATGTCCGCGCCGGCAGCGAAGAAGCCGTCACGGGCGGAGGTGAGCACCATGACCTTCACGTCGCCGGCCTTCTCGGCGGCGTCGATCGCGGCATGCATGCCGTCCAGGATCGGGATGCCCAGGGCGTTGGCGGGCGGCCGGTCCATGGTCACGACCGTGACGCCGGGCGAATCGGTGGTCCAGGTGACGACGGGGTTCTCGGACATCGGGTTCCTGCTTTCGGGGTTCGTCGATCAGGTACGGCGAGCGGTCAGGGCCGCCGCGGGAAGCGGGTGAACTCGGGGGTGCGACGCGCCTTGAACGCCTCGCGTCCCTCCTGGGCCTCGTCGGTGCCGTAGAAGAGGAGGTTCGCGTCGTGGGCGAGCTGCTGGATGCCGGCGTAGCCGTCCTCGTGCGCATGGAAGCTCAGCTTCGACATCCGCAGCGCTCGTGGCGAGAGCTCCAGCATCTGGCGACACCACCGCACGGTTTCGGCCTCCAGTTCGGCCAGCGGTACGACGGTGTTGACCAGGCCCATCTCCAGCGCCTCGCGTGCGTCGTACTGACGGCACAGGAACCAGATCTCCTTGGCCTTCTTGGGACCGACCAGGTCGGAGAGGATGCTCGATCCGTAGCCGCCGTCGAAGGAACCGACCTTGGGACCGACCTGGCCGAAGACGGCGTTGTCGGCGGCAATCGTCAGGTCGCAGACCAGGTGGAGCACGTGGCCACCGCCGATGGCCCAACCCGCCACCATGGCCACGATCGGCTTGGGGCACCGACGCATGGCGACATGCAGGTCGGTGACGTGGAAGCGCCCGGTCGCGTGGTCGTCGAGCTTGTAGCCGCTGTCCCCGCGCACCCGCTGGTCGCCACCGGAACAGAACGCCTTGTCCCCGGCGCCGGTGAGGATGATCGCGCCGACGGTCTCGTCCTCGCGCGCGACCATCAGCGCCCGGTCGACCTCGACCAGGGTCTGCGGACGGAAGGCGTTGTGGACCTCCGGCCGGTTGATCGTGATCTTCGCGATCCCGTCGTGGCTGGTCTCGTAGACGATGTCGTCGTACTGGCCGCTCGCGGTCCAGTCGACGGTGTCAGCGGGGTGGGTCATGGTCTCCTCGGGACGGGATGATCAGGCGCCGTAGCGGCGGGCGTAGGAAGGCAGGGAGGGCTCGCGACCGGTCCAGGTCAGGGGGTTCAACAAGCCCGTCGTGAAGCTGACCGTGATGGGCGCAAACGACAGGCTCCCGACCAGGTCCGCCTGCGGCAGGACCAACCGCGAGCACACTCGCGTGTCGACCCGCGCGGCGCGAGCCGTGCCACGGTGCCTGATCGCGTCGATCATCAGGGCATACGCAACCGGGTCGCTGGAGAGCAACGCGTGCTCGGCCACGTGGCCGGGACACACGTCCTGGACGAGGATCGTCCGGATCCCTCGACCACTGCTCGCCGACGGTTGCGGCGTGATCAGCTCATCGAGCCGCGTCGCGATCGACGTGACGGCCAGTCCCTGCGGCATCGGCGCCCGCTCCAGCGCCCGCATGGTGTGGCCCCCGCGGGACATCTGCCAGGCAACAGGGGCGCACCTGCCCAGGGCGCAGAGCCCGTTGGCGACCGTCGTACCGCGCAACGGCCCGGCAATG
>NZ_JBMCZA010000243.1:33744-37837 GCF_048654705.1 Nocardioides sp. CPCC 206348 | reverse complement strand
GCCCGCATGGTGTGGCCCCCGCGGGACATCTGCCAGGCGATCGGAGCGCACCGGCAGGTCGCGCACAGTGCGTTGGCGACCGCCGTACCGCGCAACGGCCCGGCGATCGGTACGACGTCCGAGGCATGCCGCGCGACGTCGGGCCAGAACTTCGCGACCCACAGCACCATCGCGCCACCCTGGCTGTGCCCGACCAGCGCCACCTTGCGACCACTGCGTCGATGGGCCACCCGGGCGGCGTGCACGGCGTACTCCGCGGCGACGGTGAAGTCACCCAGCGCCCGCTTCGGCAGGCGCACGTCACACCAGCCGTAGCCGTCGGCAGTGAGCTGGCGTTCGAAGGCCCAACCCCAGACCTCGTCGGGTTCACTGGCCGTGCCGTGGACAAGAAGCACCGTAGGTCTGGGGTTGGAGCGGTTGGCCAGACGACTGCATCGCACGGCAGCGTCCAGACGGGCACGGGGCGTGCGGAGCACGGGGCTGGCGTCGCCGCCGCCGAGCGCGTGAGCGGAAGCGGCCCCCACCTGACTTCCTGCGCCAGGAGGCGACGGCGGCGACACCAGGACCAGGAGCGCGACGGTCAGCAGCGCTCCGATCCATCCCCGTACGGACATGTCGCTGTCCGTCAGGCCATCGTGAGGCCGCCACTGACGGACAGCGTCTGGCCCGTCACGAAGCCGGCGCCGTCCGAGGCGAAGAAGGAGACAGCCGGGCCGATGTCGTCGGGCGTGCCGAGGCGCTTCATCGGGACCGCGTTCGTCATGCCGGAGATGACCTTCTCGGCGTCGCCGCCGCCAGCACCGTCGGCGAACTTGCGCAGCGCCGGGGTGTCCGTCGGGCCGGGGCACACCGTGTTGGCGGTGACACCCTTGCGCGCGACCTCGCGGGCGAGGGTCTTGGTGAAGGCGATGATGCCGCCCTTGGCGCCCGAGTAGACCGCCTCCATCGACGAACCCACGCGACCGGCGTCGGAGCCGATGTTGATGACGCGTCCGAAGCCGCGCTCGGTCATGCCCGGCACCACGGCGTGGATGACGCGAAGTGCGCCCTTGTAGTTGATGTCGATGACCTTGTCCCAGAACTCCTCGGTCGTCTTCACGAAGGGCATGAAGTCGTCCCAGCCGGCGTTGTTGACCACGACCTCGATCGGGCCGAGCTCCTGCTCCACGGTTGCGACGGCGGCCTTGACCGACTCCGTCGACGTCACGTCGATCTGGACGGCGATGGCCTCTCCCCCGGCGGCGCTGATCTCCTTGGCGGTCTCCTCGGCGACGGCAAGGTTCAGGTCCGCCACGACGACCCGGAACCCGTCCCGACCCAGCGTGGTGGCGATGCCCTTGCCGATGCCCTGGGCACCACCGGTGACCAGTGCGACGCGGTTGCTCATTGTGTTCTCCTTCGAGTGGTGGGTTCAGCTGGCCGGGGACCAGATGACTGGCCCGGCGATGATCGAGTGGCTGGTGAGCTTGCGCCCGAGGGTGCTCTGGGCGTCGCGGGCGGCGTCGATGATCCGCTCGAGGTCGAGCCCCGTGTCGACGCCCATCTCATGGAACATCGAGACGAGGTCCTCGGTGGCGATGTTGCCCGTCGAACCGGCCGGAACGGGGCAGCCGCCGAGCTCGCCGAAGCTGGACTCGAAGCTGCGGCAGCCGGCTTCCAGGGCGGCGTACGCATTGGCGAGGCCCTGGCCGCGGGTGTTGTGGAAGTGCGCAGTGATCTCGACTCCGGGCAGTCGTTCGATCGCAGCGGCGAAGAACCGGTGGGCGTACGCCGGGTTGCACATCCCGGTCGTGTCGCCGAAGCCGATCTCGGTCGCACCGGACTCGGCGAACTGCTCGGCGAGGTCCAGCACCCGATCCATCGGCACGGCACCCTCGAAGGGACAACCGAAGGACGTGGCGATCACCGCGCAGTAGGTGAGGTCCTCAGCAAGGATCCGCTTGCCCATCTGCATGACGTCGTCCATGGTCTCCTGGACGCTCCGGTTGATGTTGCGCTTGTTGTGCGTCTCGCTGGCGCTGACGAAGAGGGCGATCTCCTCGAACAGATCACGGTGCCCGAGGGCGTTGTCCAGACCCTTGCTGTTGGGGACCAGGACCATCCGCTGGACATCAGCGGGGACGTCGATGCCCTGGAGCACCGCGACCCCGTCGGACAGCTGGGGGATCACGTCGGGGCGCACGAAGCTGGCGACCTCGATCCGCTTGACACCCGACTGACCAAGCGCGTTGATCAGCCGGATCTTGTCCTGGGTCGCGATCGTTTCCGGCTCGTTCTGGAAGCCGTCCCGGGGGCCGACCTCCCGGACGTGGACGGTCCGGCGCTCGTCCTCGGCACTGTTGGGGAACGTCACGGTCTTCAGGGGGGAATTCATCGGGTCTCCTGCTCTGCGAGGCTGCGTTCGAGGTGGTCACGGTGTTGGGGTGCGGCGACCTCGATGAGGCGCAGCGCCCGCTCGGCAACCGTGCAGCCGGTGAGCATGGCGACACCATGCTCGGTCACGACGGCGTCGACGTCGACGCGCGCTGTGGTGACGACTCCGCTGGCCAGGGTCGGCACGATGGTGGACTGCTCGCGCTCCCCTGAGCCGACCGTCGAGCGCAGCGCGATGATGGACCGCGAACCGGTCAGCGCTGCGGCCCGACTGAAGTCGACCTGGCCACCGACCGCACCGATGTGGACACCGCGGGCGAGCTCGGCGCCGACCTGGCCCAGCAGGTCGACCTCGATGGCGGAGTTGATCGAGATCAGGGAACCCAGGCGCGAGAGCACGGACGGAGAGTGCGTGTAGCTCGCGGGTCGGAACTCGACCGGGAAGTCGCCGAGCCGGTGGTAGCCGTCGGTGCTGCACAGGGCCGCACCGGTGACCACGATGCCGGCATCGATCTCCTTCTCACCACCGGTGATCACGCCCTTCTCCACCAGCGTCAGCACACCGTCGGTGATCATGCCGCTGTGGAAACCGAGCTTGCGGTGCCCGGAGAGCGCTTCCAGGACGGCGGACGGCAGCGAGCCCACCCCGATCTGGAGGGTGGCTCCGTCGTCGACGATGCCGGCCACGTTGGTCGCGATCGCCCGCTCGACGTCGTCGGCGGGCTTCGACGGCGCCTCTCGCAACGGCCGGTCGGTCTCGATGACGGCCGCGAAGGTCGACAGGGGCAGCCTCGGGCCGCCGGTGGTCCGGGGCATCTGCTGGTTGATCTCGGCGATGAGGGTGCGCGTGTGGTGCAGTGCGTCGGCGACGTACTCGACGCCGGTGCCGAGGGTGACCATGCCGTCGCCGTCCGGGGGCGAGACCTGCACCAGGCCGACGTCGTTGGGGAGCTGGCCGGACGCGAACATCCGCGGAATGGCCGAGTAGTGGCACGGCACGACGTCGAGCTGGCCCTGCCGGCTCAGGCTCCGCAGCTGTCCCAGGCCGCCGTACGAGACGACGGTGAGCTTCTCCGGCAGGTCGCCCGAGAGTCGCTCGTTCCACGTGAGCCCCGAGAAGGCCCTGATCGGCCCGACGCGGTCCACCGCGTCGAGCACCTGGTTGACGAGGGGCTCGGGCTCGGCACTGCCTTGCCCCCACCACACCCCGTCACCCGGGTTCAGGAAATCCGCCACGTCGAACATGTCGGCCTCAGACGCGCTGGACGAGAGTCGCCGTGCCGAGGCCGCCGCCGCAGCACATCGTGACCAGTCCGACCTCGACGTCGCGGCGTTCCATCTCCGCCAGCAGCGTGGCGAAGAGACGCGAGCCGGAGGCACCCACCGGGTGGCCCAGGGCGATCGCGCCGCCGTTGACGTTGACCTTGTCCATGTCCGGCTTGAGCTCGCGCTCCCATGCGAGGACGACGGAGCTGAAGGCCTCGTTGATCTCGACCAGGTCGATGTCGTCCATCGTCATGTTGTTGCGCTCGAGGAGCTTGCGGGTCGCAGGGATCGGACCGGTCAGCATGATCAACGGGTCCACGCCGACGGTGGTCTGGTCGAGGATCCGGGCGCGCTTGGTGAAGCCGTGCCGCGCCACCGCGTCGTCGGAGGCCAGCAGTACGCCGGCAGCCCCATCCGTCAGCGGCGAGGACGAACCAGCGGTGACCGCACCGAC
>NZ_JBMCZA010000243.1:23289-33734 GCF_048654705.1 Nocardioides sp. CPCC 206348 | reverse complement strand
CGCTTGGTGAAGCCGTGCCGCGCCACCGCGTCGTCGGAAGCCAGCAGTACGCCGGCGGCGCCGTCCGTCAGCGGCGAGGACGACCCGGCGGTGACGGAACCGATCTCGGGCCGGAAGATGGTCTTCAGGTCGGCGAGGCCCGCCACGCTGGTGCCCGGCCGGACGCTCTGGTCGCTCGTGCGGACCGAGCCGTCGAGCTCCATAGGGATGAGTTCGCGCTGGAACCGGCCGGCCTCGATGGCGGCCGCGGCCAGTGCGTGCGAGCGGACGGCGTACTCGTCCATCTCGAGGCGGCTGATCCCCCACCGATCGGCGATGCGCTCCGCGCTCTCGCCCATGGCCGGGAAGTCGTAGAGGGCCTTGAGCTCGGCGGGCCAGGCGGCGCCGTACAGCTCCTCGATCCTGACGACCGCGTCCATCGGGACGTGTCCCATGTTCTCGACGCCACCGGCGATGACCACGTCATGGGTGCCCGACGCAATCAGTGCAGCGGCCATCTCGACCGCGGTCTGGGCCGAGCCACAGCGGCGGTCCAGGACCGTTGCCGGGACCTCGGCGGGGTAGCCGGCCTGCAGCCAGGCGTTGCGGGCGACGTTGCGGGACTGCTCACCGAACGGCGCGGTGCACCCGATCAGGAGGTCCTCGACGTCGGCGGGCGCGAGGCCGGTGCTCTCGAGCAGGGCGGTGTAGACCGTGCCGAGCATGACGTTGGGGTGCACGTCGCGGAACCAGCCGCGGTCCGGGTGCGCGCGCCCCATGGGCGTGCGAAGCGCTTCGACGATCCAGGCGTCGCGACCTGTCAGCGGCATGTCAGATCACCGTCCCGCCGTCGACGGCCAGCACCTGGCCGGTGATGTACGACGCCGCGTCGGAGGCGAAGAACACGAAGGTCGACGCGATCTCGTCCGGTTCGGCCCACCGGCCGAGCGGGATCCGCGCGAGCGTCATCTCCGCGAGCTTCTCGTTGCTGCGGATGTTCTCGGTCATCTTGGTCGCCGCAAGCGGCGCGACGGCGTTGACCGTGATGTTCTTGCGGGCCAGTTCCTTGGCGAGGGACTTGGTGACGCCGATGATCCCGGACTTGGCGGCGCTGTAGTTGACCTGGCCGATGGTGCCGACGAGCCCGGCGGCCGACGTGACGTTGATGATGCGGCCGGCTCCGTTGGTGGCCAGGAACGGCAGGGCCGCCTGGCTGACGGTGAACGCCCCGCCGAGATGGACGCCGACGACGAAGTCGAAGCCTTCCTTGTCCATCTTCGCGAACATCGCCGGCGCGATGGCGCCTGCGTTGTTGACGACGATGTGCAGTGTCCCGCCAGCGAGGTTCGCGGCCTGCTGGGCCGCGGCAGCGGCACCCTCGGCGTCACGGACGTCGAGGGCGGCCGATTCGGCGCGACCACCGGCGGCCACGATCTCCGCGGCCACCGCAGCAGCCGAGTCCTTGTCGAGGTCGGTCACCATCACAGCCGCTCCGGCGCCGGCGAATGCCTTCGCGACCGCTGCGCCGATGCCACTGCCGGCACCCGTGACGAGGGCGGCCCGGCCGGTCAGGTCGAAGGGGGAAGTCATCAGTAGCTCCTGGGAAGGCCGAGGACGTGCTCGCCGAGGTAGTTGAGGATCATTTCCTGCGAGATCGGGGCGATCCGGGTCAGTCGCGCTTCCCGGAAGTAGCGGGCGACGTGGTACTCCTCGGCGTACCCCATACCGCCATGTGTCTGCAGCGCGCGGTCAGCGGCGTCGAAGCCGGCGTCGGCACACAGGTACTTCGCCATGTTCGCCTCGCGGGCGCAGGGCAGGCCCTGGTCGTAGAGCCAGGTCGCCTTGCGCAGGATCAGTTCGGCGGCATCGAGCCGAGCCAGCGAGTCAGCCAGCGGGAACTGGAGACCCTGGTTCATGCCGATCGGGCGGCCGAAGACCTCCCGCTCGTTGGCGTAGCGAACCCCGCGCCGCAGCGCGGCGCGGCCGATCCCGAGCGCCTCGGCAGCCACCAGGCACCGCTCGGGGTTCAGGCCGTCGAGGATGTACTTGAAGCCCTGGCCCTCCTCGCCGATCCGGTGCTCCTCGGGGATCCGGAGGTCGTCGATGAAGAGCTCGTTGGACGTGACGGCGTTGCGGCCCATCTTCTGGATCGGCCGGATGTCGACGTGCGCGCGGTCGAGATCGGTGAAGAAGAGGGTGAGGCCGTCGGTCTTCTTCGGGGAGTCCTCGAACCTGGCGGTGCGGGTCAGGAGCAGGATCTTCTCCGACTCCATGGCCTTCGAGATCCAGACCTTGCGCCCGTTGACGACGTAGTCGGAGCCGTCCCGCTTCGCGAAGGTGGTGATCCGGGTGGTGTCGAGCCCGGCACCGGGCTCGGTGACGCCGAAGCAGACGTGCAGGTCGCCGTTGACGATCCGCGGGAGGTTCTCCTTCTTCATCTCCTCCGAGCCGTGCACGATCACCGGGTGCATCCCGAAGATCGACAGGTGCATGGAGCTGGCGCCGTTCATGCCGGCGCCCGAGGCCGCCACCTCCTCGAGGAGGAGCGAGGCCTCCGTGATGCCGAACCCGTGGCCGCCGTACTCCTCGGGGGTGGTGATGCCGAGCCAGCCACCTTCAGCGAACGCGTTGTAGAACTCGGTCGGGAACTCGTGCCGGGAGTCCTTCTCGAACCAGTACTGGTCGTCGAACTTGCCAGCAAGGTCAGCGACCGCCTTGCGGATGGTCTGCTGATCGTCATTGAGATCGAAATCCACGGTGGGTCCCGTCCTGATCGGAGATGAAGGGGCCGACTTCACGCCAGCCGAAGACTTATGGATTGACTATAACAAAAGGTATGACCAATAACTAGATGACGTCGGACTCCCCGAGGACCAGGTGGAGACCGTCGGCAATGCGTTCGTTCCAGGCCGCGACGGGGCCGAAGAGCTCCGCATCGAGCCGGGCCCGCTTGTAGAACAGGTGGAGGTCGTGCTCCCAGGTGTAACCAATCGCTCCGTGCATGGTCAGCGCCGCGTCAGCGGCTCGTCCGGCCGCTGCCGTCACCTGGGCCTTCACCGCAGCCGCGTGCAGACCGCAGTCCGGGAACTGGCCATCGACCGAGGCCGCGGCGTAGTAGACGCCCGACCGGCCCGCCTCGAGGTCGACCAGGATCGTCGCCGCCGCGTGCTTCACCGCCTGGAAGGAACCGATGGGTACGCCGAACTGCTGCCGCTGGCCGCTGTACTCGACCGCCAGGTCGAGCATCCGCTGCATCGCCCCGAGCGCGTCGGCGGCCGTCACGACGCCGGCCATCTCGGTGATCCGTGCGAGCGCGACCGCGGGATCGACGTCGAGCACCTCGCCGGGCGCGCCGTCGAGGCGGACGTCGGCCACCGACCGCGACCGGTCGAGAAGAACGTGGGGTGTCAGCGTCACGGCGGCATCCCCTGCGGCGACGGCGTGGAGCCTCGCAGCGTCGCCCTCGCCCGCCAGGACCACGAGCACACCGGCCCGGTCGGCACCGAGCACACGGGGAACAACGCCGGTGATCCGGCCGTCGTGGTCGATCGCGAGCGACGGCGCGGCGTCCGGCAGGCACTCGGCGGCAACGACGACGGCGGCGTGTCCGCCCTCGAGGGCTGCCTTCAGCAGGTCCGGGCGACCCTGCAGTGCCGGAACAGCAAGGGTCGTCGCCAGCCAGGCCGCACTGGGCGCTGCGACACGAGCGAGCTCCTCCGCCGTGATGGCGAGCTCGACCAGCCCGCCCCCCTGGCCACCGAGCTCCTCCGCGACGCCGACACCCGACATCCCGTCGCCCACGAAGCGCTCCTCGAACGCGGACGGATCGGCCGCACCGTCGTCCGCGCCCTCGACACCCAACCAGGCGCGGACCTGCGCGGAATCGGCGACGTCACCGAGCCAGCCACGAAGCGCTTCGCGGTAGGCCTCCTGCTCCTCAGAGAACTTCCACTGCATGGCGCTGCCTTTCCACTGTGCACTCGTCCAGCCCGGCCAGCCCGGCGTTACCCGCCGTGAACGTGCCAACTGTTAGTTTGGGTATGACCAATGAAGCGGATGGGTCCGCGAAAGAACGGTAGGAAATGACTGATTCCACGAGCGCCCCCACAACGCCCGCCAGCGTGCGGGCCGCGGTCCAGCTCTCGCCCATGCAGGTCCCGAAGGCGTCCGACGTCCTCGCCGACGACCTGCGCGAGCGGATCCTTCGCGGCGACTTCCCCGAAGGCACCGCGCTTCCACCCGAGCGTGAGCTCGTCGCGCAGACCCGGATGAGTCGCACGACGGTGCGCGAGGCGCTCCGCATCCTGGAGGTCCAGGGCCTGGTGCAGATTCGCACCGGCCGGTCCGGCGGAGCATTCGTGCAGAAGCCGGGCGAGGAGTCGATCGCCAGCACGGTCAGCCTGCTCATCCGCGGGCGCCAGGTGCGGCTCGCCGCGCTGCTCGAGACCCGCGAGGCCGTCGAGCCCGCCTGCGCACAGCTCGCCGCGAAGTACCGCACCGACGCCGACCTCGAGGCGCTCGACCGCGCCAACGGCGCGATCGCACTCGAAGGGCCGCTCGGAGAGTTCCTCCAGGCCAACGTCGACTGGCACGTCGCGGTGGCGGTCGCCTCGCACAACGAGCTGTTGACCGGCTTCATGGGCGCCTTGTCGCGAGCCATCTACGCCGCCACCGACAACCAGGGCTTCATCAATGCGGAGGTCCGCAAGACCACGCTGCAGGCGCATCGCAGCATCACCGAGGCGATCCGCAAGCGCGACGCGACAGCCGCCGGACGCCGGATGACCCGCCACGTCCACGAGTACGCCTCGGCCGTCCTCGAGGTCGAGGAGCGCACCGAGATCGACGTCCCGGACTGACAGGTCACCACGGCGGGGTCAACCCAGACCCGGGCCGAGCTTGAACTCGGCTTCGGTCTTCGACGTGAGCTCGTCGAGCGAGACGCCCGGTGCGATCTCCAGCAGGGTGGCGCCCGTGCCGCCTCGTCGATCGATCTCGAACACCCCGAGGTCGGTGATCAGCATGTCGACCACGCCCTTGCCGGTCAGCGGCAGGGTGCACTCGGGCTTGAACTTCGACTCGCCGGTCTTGTCGCAGTGGTCCATCACGACCACGATGCGACGCACGCCGGCGACCAGGTCCATCGCGCCGCCCATGCCCTTGATCATCTTGCCGGGCACCATCCAGTTCGCGAGGTCCCCGTTCTGGGACACCTCCATGCCGCCCAGGATCGACAGGTGGACGTGGCCGCCGCGGATCATCGCGAACGAGTCAGCGCTGGAGAAGTAGCTCGACCCGGGCAGGTCGGTGATGGTCTGCTTGCCGGCGTTGATGAGGTCAGGATCCAGCTCACCCTCGTAGGGGAACGGACCGATGCCGAGCAGTCCGTTCTCCGACTGCAGGGTCACGGTCATGCCCTCGGGCACCATGTTGCCCACCAGGGTCGGGATGCCGATGCCGAGGTTGACGTAGTAGCCGTCGCGCAACTCCCTGGCGGCGCGCTCGGCCATCTCTTCGCGGGTCCAGGCCATCACACGTTCTCCTTCACGACGGCCGGACGCGTGGTCGGGCGCTCGATGTGCTTCTCCGGGCCGGTGGACAAGACGATGCGGTCGACGAAGATGCCGGGCGTGTGCACGGAGTCGGGATCGATCGAGCCCACCGGCACGATCTCCTCGACCTCGGCGATCGTGAGTCGCCCGGCCGTCGCGATCATCGGATTGAAGTTGCGCGCGGTCTTGCGATAGACGAGGTTCCCCTCGGTGTCGGCCTTCCAGGCCTTCACCAGCGAGACGTCGGCCGTCAGGCCGGTCTCCATGACGTACCAGTCGAGGGTGCCGTCCGGGTTCGGGAACTGCCGCGTCTCCTTGCCGTCCGCAATGATCGTGCCGTAGCCGGTGCGGGTGAAGAACGCAGGAATGCCCGCCCCACCGGCACGGAGGCGCTCGGCCAGGGTGCCCTGCGGGTTGAACTCGATGTCGATCTCGTTGCTCATGAACGCCTCGGCGAGGATCTTGTTGTCACCGGCGAAGGACAGGATCACCTTCGCGATCTGGCCGTTCGCGAGGACGTGCCACATGCCGTGGTCGTCGCAACCGACGTTGTTGCCGATGACAGTGAGCTGCTGCGCGTTCGAGTCGCGCAACGCCATGACGAGGTCGACCGGAACACCGCAGAGGCCGAACCCACCGGCCGCGACGACCATCCCGTCCTGCACCTGGTCGGACAGCGCCTCGGCGGCGCTGTTGAAGATCTTCGTCATGATGCGGCTCCTGCTCGGGGCATGCCGAGGATCCGCTCGGCGGCGATGTTGCGCTGGATGTAGGTGGAGCCGCCCGCGATCGCGGTGCCACGGCTCTGGTTGGCCAACCGCAGCCAGGCGCGGCTCGCGGCGAGCTCGTCGTCGTCCTCGGCCAGGTCGAACTGGCCGCCGAGCGGCGCCAGGGACAGGCGGAAGTCGGCGAGGTCCTCGACGAGCGGGCAGAAGTAGAGCTTCCCGATCGAGGTCACCGGGCCGGGAGGCGCACCCGCCGCTGCGCCGGTGACGACGCGCTGGCTGATCGTCTTGTGGATCAACGCCCGCGACCACAGGTCGGCAACCTTCTGCCGCACCTTCGGGTCAGCACCCAGGGGCCGACCGGAGGCGTCCTGCATGCCACGGATGTCGGCAACGATGTCGGTCACGGCCTTGGTCGTGTTGACCCGACCGGTCGCGATCGCCACGCGCTCGAAGGCGAGCGTGCCCATGGTGACCTTCCAGCCACCGTCGACCTCGCCGACGACGTACTCGTCGGGAACGAAGACGTCGTCGAGGAAGACCTCGTTGAACTCGGCTTCACCCAGCATGTGCTGGAGCGGCCGGACGGTGACACCGTCGGTGTCCATCGGCAGCAGGAAGAACGTGATGCCCTTGTGTCGCAACTTGCCCGGGTCGTTTCCGCCCGTGCGCGCCAACAGGATGGCGTGGGCCGCGATCTGCGCCCGACTGGTCCAGATCTTCTGACCGCTGATCCGCCAGCCGCCGTCGACCTTGACAGCCTTGGTCCGCAGGCTGGCCAGGTCGGAGCCGGCGCCGGGCTCGGAGAAGAGCTGGCACCAGATCTCGGCGCCCGTCAGGATCGGCTTCAGCAGTCGCGCCTTCTGCTCGTCGGTCCCGAAGTGGGCGATCGTCGGACCGCAGAAGTCCTCGCCGATGATGTTGAGTCGCTCGGGTGCACCGGCGAGATCGCACTCCTCGCCGAAGATGGCGCGCATCCGCTCGTCCAGGCCCTGGCCGCCGTACTCCCGGGGCCAGGTGAGTCCGGCCAGGTCGGCGTCGCACAACATCTGCTGCCACTGCCGCCAGAAGGGGAGCTTCTCCTCCAGACCGGGAGGCTCGGGCCACGCCAGCTGCGGCAGGGCCTCGGCGAGCCACGCGCGCACGCGGGTGCGGAAGGCTGCCTCGTCGGGGGCGTCAGCGAGATCCATGGTACCGAGATTACAATGGTCAGACCGAATAGGCAATGGGGTCGACGCCCCGCGTCAGTCCTCGCGCGCGCCGATCGTCAGGCGGAGGAACTGCGAGATCGCCTCGGCACGGTTCTCGACCCGGAGCTTCCGCAGGATCTGCTTCACGTGTGACTTCACGGTGCCGGTGGCGATGACGAGCCGCTGCGCAATCCGCTCGTTGGTGGCCCCGGTCGCCATGAGGGTCAGCACCTCGAACTCGCGGCTGGTCAGGACCCGCTCGAGAGCCTGCGGGCGTTCGATCCCCACCGGCGGCGCATTCCTGCTGACCACCACGGCCGCCTCATCGCGCCGGGTCAGGTCGATGGCGCTGGTCGCGAGGTCGTCGAGCACCGCATCGACGGAACGCATCGCCTCCATCACCTGCGACCGCTGCTCGCGCAGCCGCGCCAGGAGGACCGCTCGCTCGAAGACCTGCGCGAACCCGATGGCGAAGAACCACAGGATGTCGCGATCGAGCTCGACCACTTCGGCGTCCCTGTTGTCCGCATGCAGCAGGCCGATCACCCGTTCACCCGACAGGATCGGCGCGACGACGTACGACGTCAGGCCGGAGGCCTGCGCCATCGGACCGTAGACGCGGGCGTCGTCGTCGGCGCGCAGCACGATCGCAGGTTCCCGGCGACGCACCAGTTCACTCTCGAGCAGCATGTGGGACAACCGGATGCCGGGGACGTCGCGGATCCAGTCACGGAAAGCGCGCTCGGTCTCACCCATCGTCGTGGCGTGGCTGCGCCACGGCCGCCAGGTTTCTTCGTCGACGCGCGAGAGCATCACCCGGTCGAAGCCGCCAGCGTCCGCTGCCACCTCACAGACCATCGCCAGCAGCTCGTCCTGGTCGGTGACGGTCCGCAGGCGGCGCAGGCCGCGGTCGAGCTGGTCCAGCCGTCGCAGTCGCTCGTGTCCGACGTGATCGTGGATGGCAAAGCGCACGGTGTGGATCTCGTGCAGCGCCTGACTCACCTCGACCACCTGGTCGGGTCGGTGGTCCCGGCCCTGGTCCAGCAGGCACTCCCGCAGCACGCCACCGAGAATGGCCAGCTGTCCGTCGACGATCCGGATCTCGTCGGAGGGAGTCTGCTCGATCTCGTCCGCGTCCTCGAGATCGTCGAGCACGTCGAGCGCGCGAAGCAGGTCGACTCCGGCCACGTGGGCCCGTGCCGCCTGCGCGACCAGCTCGGCCCGTCGTCGCGCTGATGCGGCGCTGCCCGAATCCATCACTCCACCTGTCCGCCGACGACGCTGGCCGCCGACCGTCTGCGTGAACGATCGTTCCGTCATCATGGTAGTCTCCTTTCGTGCCGCGTGACCGCCGGATTCTCGACACCGCCGCAACGGCGTTCCACGAGAAGGGCTTCCACGGCGTCGGCATGGACGAGCTCGGCCGCCGGGCCGGACTGAGCGGGCCGTCGCTCTACCGCTACTTCTCCGGCAAGGACGAGATCCTTGCGACCTTGCTGAACGAGGCGATGGACGAGCTCCTCGGCGCCACCCGTCCCGTCCAGGACGAGCCCGTCGCGGACCTGCACCGTGCCCTGCGGCACCACATCGACTTCGCGCTGGCGAACCGGCCCCTGGTCACGCTCTACCAGCGAGAGGTCCGCTCGCTCGTCGAACCGTGGTCGAAGAACTTCACCCGGCGCCGGGCCGAGTACTCCCGGGCCTGGGAGGCCCTGGTGGCCCGGGCACACCCGGGCCTCGACGAGGTCGCGGTTGCTGTTGCCACCCAGGGCTGGCTGGGCATGGTGTTCTCCGTTGCCACCTGGCCCGAGCGGGTGCTGTCCACCCCGCAGGTGGCCGACCGGATCCTCGGCCTGCTGACCCGCGGGGAGACGGACGCGCCCTAGGCCTTCGAGCGGAAGTCCCACATACCGGCGGCGATGCGGCGGTACTGCAGCTCGTCGGAACCCTCGGTGATCCGGTAGCGCCGGTGGTGCCGGTAGATGTGCTCGAACGGGTGATGCCTGCTGTAGCCGACGCCGCCGTGGATCTGCATCGCGCGATCGGCTGCGTCACAGGCCAGCCGGTTGCCCCGCACGTTGACCATGGAGACCTTGTCGCTGACCGCCGTCTTGCCGTGGACGTCCATCTCCCACGCCGTCTTCATGATGGTGTTGCGCACCAGTTCCGCCTCGGTCTGCAGCTCGACGAGCTGCCACTGAAGGCCCTGGTAGTCCCGCATCTGCTGGCCGAAGAGCGTGCGCTCCTCGGTGTACTCGACGGACCTGTCGATGCAGAACTGCGCGGCACCCAGCGAGCTCGCGGCCTGGCGGATCCGGTTCTCGTGGACGAACAGCTGCGCGCAGTCCAGGCCCCGGCCCTCCTCGCCGATCATGGCCGAACCCGGCACCCGGACGCCGTTGAGCCGGACCTCCGCATGGTCGGTCGGCATGTTGAAGGTCCACCAGTAGAACGGGACCTCGAAGCCCTCGGCGTTCGTCGGCACCAGGAAGGCCGAGATCCCCTCGGCCTTGCCGTCCTCGCCGCCGGTGCGCGCGAAGACGAGGTCGACCTCGGCGACGTCGACGACGCTGTTCCAGCGCTTGGCGCCGGTGATGATCCAGTCGTCACCGTCGCGCACGGCGCGGGTCTCGAGCCAGGTGGCGTCGCTCCCGTGATCGGGCTCCGTGAGACCGAAGGCCATCTCCATGTCGCCCGACACCAGGCGCTCGAGGTACCGCTCCTTCTGCTCGGGCGTGCCGTACTCGTGCAGCACCAGCGCCAGCGGGACGTTGGCGACCATCGACGCCTCGTGGCTCAGCTCAGCGTGCAGGCCGGGCCCACGGCGGGCGAGGTGCTCCCGGATCAGGGCCATCGCGACGTTCGAACCGTCCTGGCCTCCCAGCTCCTTCGGCAACGGGTAGCGGTAGAAGCCGGCCTCGTCGGCCAGGACCCGTGCCTCGTGCATGATCTCGCGCCACCGGCGGGTCGGGATACCGCCTCGCTCGACGTCGGTGCGC
>NZ_JBMCZA010000243.1:23059-23151 GCF_048654705.1 Nocardioides sp. CPCC 206348 | reverse complement strand
CTGCTGTGGTTCGCGGACCGCCGACGCTAGGCCGGAAACCCGGGACCGGCGTCAGGGGCGGACCGAACCGGTGTGGGGATCTCCACCACCTG
>NZ_JBMCZA010000243.1:22730-23049 GCF_048654705.1 Nocardioides sp. CPCC 206348 | reverse complement strand
GGCCCACGGCGGGCGAGGTGCTCCCGGATCAGGGCCATGGCGACGTTCGATCCGTCCTGGCCGCCGAGTTCCTTCGGCAACGGGTAGCGGTAGAAGCCGGCCTCGTCAGCCAGGACCCTTGCCTCCTGCATGATCTCGCGCCACCGGCGGGTCGGGATGCCGCCCCGCTCGACGTCGGTGCGAGTGAACTCGCGGGTGTGGTCGAAGTGCTCGGGGTTGGCCTCCTCGATCGGCTTGATCTTCGTGTCGATGAAGTCATCGAGGTCGGCGATGAACGTCGTGACGTCCTCGGGGATCGACCAGTCCATGGGTGTACTCC
>NZ_JBMCZA010000243.1:19055-22720 GCF_048654705.1 Nocardioides sp. CPCC 206348 | reverse complement strand
CCCGCCGACTCGTCGCGCGGCAGCCACCGTCCGACGACGATGCGGACATGAGGATTCTCAACAGCGTGGACGAGCTCCGAGCGCTCGTGGGCGAACGGCTCGGCACCAGCTCCTGGCACGAGATCACGCAGGAACGGATCCAGGCGTTCGCCGACGCGACCGAGGACTGGGAACGGATCCACGTCGACCCCGAGCGAGCCGCCGCGAGTCCCTTCGGTGTCACGATCGCCCACGGCCTGTTCACGCTCTCGCTGGGCCCGAAGTTCCAGTACGAGATCTTCGAGATGAACGGCCACTCACTCGCGCTCAACTACGGCTACGAGAAGGTCCGCTGGATCACGCCGGTCAAGGTCGGCTCGCGCCTGCGGATGACCCAGGACCTGCTCGCGGCCGAGCCGCTCGAGGGCGGCTCGAACTTCCGGACTCGCCAGACCTTCGAGATCGAGGGCCAGGACGGGCCGGCGTGCGTCGCCGAGTCGCTCTTCGCCTACTTCGACTGACCACCCCGACCCGAGGAGAAATATCGTGCGCGCTGTCGTCGTCGAGACACTGGACGGACCCCGTTCCGCCACCGTCCAGGAGGTACCCGCACCCGAGGGCGCTCATCGTCGCGCGGAGGGACGGCGGCTGTTGGTCGACGTCCACGCCGTCGGGCTCTCCTTCATCGACCCGCTCCAGACCTGGGGCAGGTACCAGGGTGGGGTGGAGGCGCCGTACGTCTGCGGATCGGAGATCTCGGGGCGGGTGGTGGAGGCACCGGAGGACTCATGGGTCAAGGTCGGCGACCGCGTTGCGGGCATCGTCTGGCAGGGCGCGATGGCCGAGCAGGCGCTGGCCATCGACGACTTCCTGATCAGGATCCCGGACTCGATGTCCTACGCCGAGGGCGCCGGCATCTACATGAACTACTCGACCGCCTGGTACGCCCTGGACCGGGCCGGCGCGCAGCCCGGCGAGACCGTGTTGATCACCGGAGCCGCCGGCGGCGTCGGCACCTGCGTCCTCGACCTCGGCGAAGCGTTCGGCGTCTCCACGATCGCGCTGGTCTCCAGCGACGCGAAGGAGAAGGTGGCCCGCGACGCCGGCGCCACCCATGTCGTCCGCTCCGACGGGGACTGGCTCACCCAGGTCCGCGAACTGACCGGCGGGCGCGGCGTGGAGGTCTTCGTCGACATGGTCGGAGGTGACGGCTTCCTCGACACCGTCCGCTCGCTGCGGATCGGCGGCCGGGGCGTCATCGTCGGCTTCGCGGGAGGCAGCATCCCGGAGCTCCGGATGAACCGGCTGCTGCTGCGCAACCTCACCCTGACCGGCATCACCATGGACGTCATGGAGACCGAGCACCCCGGCACCCTGGAGCGAGTACGACGAGGGGTGCAGGAGTTGCTCGACGCGGGCCGACTCACCCCGGCGATCGGTGCGGTCTACCCGTTGGACAGGGCATCGGAGGCGCTGGCCTCGCTCGACGACCGGACCGCCGTGGGCAAGGTCGTCGTCACCGTCCGCTGAGCGGGGCCTGATCAGCTGCGGTCGAGCGCGGCGTGACCTGCCGCGAGCACGGCGTCGAGGTGTCGCTCCGCCACGACGATCTTCGGGTCCGGGTCGTCGCGCTTGCGCTCCCGCTTGTGGATGACGGCGATCGTCGAGGCGACCTTGTAGTGGCAGACGGCCAGGAACCACGCAAGGTCCTGCTCCACCGCTGCGACATCGGCGGTGCCGGCACCGTGTTCGACCCGGGCCGCGGCGTACGCGGCGACCACCTCGGCCCGCGGGGGCATCCCCTCTCCCGCGGCGACATCGGCGGCCGGACGGTCCTCGTGGAAGACGTGTGCCGGGGCCAGGTGCATCAGGAGCCAGGCGAGGTCTGTGCGCGGATCGCCGACCGACCAGATCTCCCAGTCGATGACCGCGGTCAGGCGGGGACCGTCGAAGAGCATGTTCGCCAGGCGGTAGTCGCCGTGCAGGAGGCGGGGAGCGCACCCCTCGGGAATCCGCCGGGACAGCCGGGCGTGGAGCTCCTGGTGGCCAGGAGCGATGTCGGCGTCGACGGTGGCGAACAGCCGGTGCCATCTCCCGAGCTCCTCGTCGACCGGGGCGACGGGCTCCTTTCCCAGGCCCAGGGCGGTCGGCGTCTCGGCCTGGAGCCTGCCCAGGGCACGCGCGGCGGCCAGCATCCGTTCGCCGACGACCTCGGCGGTGGGAGGTGCGGCGCCGACGTCGAGCAGCGGCTCGTAGGAGTCACCGCCACACAGCTCCATCGCGAACAGTGGCGGTACCTCGGGCGGCCTCCCGCCGTCCTCGAAGAGCACTTCGGGCACGGGAAAGCCGGGCAGTTCGTCGAGCCGACGCAGGACACGCGCCTGGCGCAGGACGTCCCGGTTGCGCGCCGGCGCGAGGCCCGCCGGCGCGACCTTCAGCACGACGGGCCGCTCGCTTCCGGCACGGACCAGCGTCGAGGCGAAGGTCAGGCTGGACACCCCACCCTCCAGGCGGCGGGCGTCCTCCAGACGTGCATCGGGCCAGGTGCTTCGCGCCACCGCGGAAGCACGCTGGACGAGGGCCTCGAGTTCATTGTCCTGCATCCCACCACTCTGTGACCCACGACGAAACGCGACAACGGATGGTCCGGTCAGCGGTGGAGAGGCCCACATCAACCGGTCCCGCGACGATCGTTCGGTGGTGCTGCAGCGAGTAGAACCGGTCCATGGACAACCACACCCCCAGTCAGTACGACGGCCCCGCCTGGCAGAGCCGTTTCCGGCTGGACGGCAAGGTCGCAGTCGTGACGGGTGCCTCGAGCGGGCTCGGCGTCGCGATCGCCCAGGGCCTCGCCGCCGCCGGAGCGGACGTTGCCATCGGTGCACGCCGCCTGGCGATGCTCGACGAGACCCGGGCGCTGGTCGAAGGCCTGGGCCGCCGCTGCATCGCGGTGGAGACCGACGTGACGCAGGTCGACGAGTGCGACCGCCTCGTCGCTGCGGCGGTCGAGGAGCTCGGTGGCTGTGACGTCCTGGTCAACAACGCCGGCATCGGCGGGGACTACAACGCTGCGACCGACGACCCGCCCGAGCACTTCCGCAGGGTCGTCGACGTCAACCTCTTCGGCTCCTACTGGATGGCCCAGGCGGCCGGCCGGGTGATGCCGCCCGGCAGCTCCGTCGTGAACCTGTCCAGCGTGATGGCCGTGACGACCGCGAAGATGCCGGCCGCCGGCTACAGCTCGGCGAAGGCAGGGGTCCTCGGAATGACCCGCGACCTCGCAGCTCAATGGGGCAGCAAGGGGATCCGGGTCAACGCGATCCTCCCCGGGGTGTTCCTCACCGAGGCGACGGCCCACTACAGCCCCCGCTACCAGCAGAAGATCATCGACGCCCGGGTCCCGGCCGGGCGCCTGGGCGATCCATCCGAGATCGCGAGTACGGCGGTGTTCCTCGCCAGCGATGCCTCGGCGTACATCACCGGTGCCAGCATCCCGGTCGACGGCGGCGTCCTGCTGCTGTGAACCGGGCGTTCAGAGCTCGATGACGACCTTGCCGTGGGCCTCACGGCGGTCGAGGACGCCCAGAGCGTCCACCGCCTGCTCGAACGGCAGCCGGTGGCCGACGTACGGGGTGACACGGCCTTCCGCGGCCGCCGCCTCGAGCCCGGCGACGAGTTCCGGCGCA
>NZ_JBMCZA010000243.1:18694-19045 GCF_048654705.1 Nocardioides sp. CPCC 206348 | reverse complement strand
TGCTGTGAACCGGGCGTTCAGAGCTCGATGACGACCTTACCGTGGGCCTCACGGCGGTCGAGGACGCCCAGCGCGTCCGCCGACTGCTCGAACGGCAGCCGGTGGCCGACGTACGGCGTGACACGGCCTTTCGCGGCCGCCACCTCGAGGCCGGCGACAAGCTCCGGCGCGTAGCCGGGGAAGCGCTGCTCCCACGGGTCGAGGGCGACGCCCACCACGCTCAGGTTGCGCAACAGCAGCCGGTTGGCCTTGACCTCGGGGATCGCTCCGTCGGCGAAACCGACGACCATCAGCCGTCCGCCGACGTCGAGCGCCCTCAGGGAGTCGGTGAAGCGGTCACCGCCCACGGGA
>NZ_JBMCZA010000243.1:18509-18684 GCF_048654705.1 Nocardioides sp. CPCC 206348 | reverse complement strand
GGGGAAGCGCTGCTCCCACGGGTCGAGGGCGACGCCCATCACGCTCAGGTTGCGCAACAGCAGCCGGTTGACCTTGACCTCGGGGATCGCCCCGTCGGCGAAACCGACGACCATCAGCCGTCCGCCGACATCCAGCGCCCTCAGCGAGTCGGTGAAGCGGTCACCGCCCACGGGG
>NZ_JBMCZA010000243.1:18364-18499 GCF_048654705.1 Nocardioides sp. CPCC 206348 | reverse complement strand
GAGACGACCGCGATGCTCGGCTGGGCCCGACCCCTGAGAAGGTCGAGCATGGCCGTACCCACGCCGCCGGCAGCACCGTGGACGAGCACCGATTCGCCGTCGGTGAAGCCCGCGCGGTGCAGGGTGAACCACGAA
>NZ_JBMCZA010000243.1:14873-18354 GCF_048654705.1 Nocardioides sp. CPCC 206348 | reverse complement strand
ACCGCGATGCTCGGCTGGGCCCGACCCCTGAGCAGGTCGAGCATGGCCGTACCCACGCCGCCGGCGGCGCCGTGGACGAGCACCGATTCGCCGTCGGCGAAGCCCGCGCGGCGCAGGGTGAACGATGCCGTCGCGTAGTTGAGGAAGAAGGCCGCACCGGATGCCCAGGGCATCTCGTCCGGGATGCGCACGGTGTAGCGCGGGATCGCCAGCACCCGCTGGGCCGCGGCTCCCCACACGCAGAAGCCCGCCACCCGATCGCCGGGACGGAATCGGGAGTCCGCGGGTGCTTCGAGCACCACGCCGGCGTACTCGCCTCCGGTGACGTACGGCGCCGGGACTCCGTGCTGGTAGGCGCCCCGGCTCTGCAGCAGATCGGGGAACGACACCGCGGCGGCACGGACCTCGACGAGCAGGCGCTCGCCTGCGGCCCACAGGTGTGCGCCCTCCGGCTCCGGCAGGTCGTCGGACACGGCGACGGCGGCCGGGCCGGTGGTCTCCCGGACGACCAGCCCACGCATCAGCGGCGAGCGACCGAGGAGGTGACCGAGCGGGTGTTCAGCTCGTCGCCCCCGTCGACGGTCATCAGCTGACCGGTGACCATGCCGGAGGTCTCGCTGGCGAAGAAGGCCACCCCGTTGGCGATGTCATCGGGTGCGACGAAGCCGTTGGGCAGGCTCGCCAGCCAAGCGTCCTTGACCTCCTCGGGCATGCCGAGAATGCCGGAGGACGCGGTCATGCCGGGCAGCACGCAGTTGGCCGTGACGCCGGTGCGGACGTTCTCGGCAGCAACGGTCTTGACCATCCCGATCAGTCCCGCCTTGGACGTGGCGTAGGAGACCTGTGCGGGCATGCCCTGCGTTCCCGACGTGCTGGAGATGACGACGATCCGGCCGTACCCGCGCTCCCGCATCCCGCGCAGGCACTGCTGGAGCACCCGGAAGGTGCCGGTGAGGTTGATGTCGAGGTCGAGCTGCCACTTGTCGAGCGAGAAGTTGTGCGCCGACCCGAAGAGGGTGGTGATGGCGGCGTTGCCGACGTAGACGTCGATCTCGCCGAAGTCCGGGAGCTCGTCGCGGGCGATGTCGACCTGCCAGGTGCAACCCGGCTCCTTGTCGAGGGTGACGACATCGAAGCCGTCGTCCGTCAGCCGTCGTACGATCGCCTGCCCGATCCCGCCTTCCCGACCTGCTCCGGTCACCAGTGCTCGGCGCCTCCTCATGCGGTGTCCTTCCCTCGTTCTGCCTTGTCCGCGATGACGAGCGACTCCCCGAAGGCCGGGATGGCGGGGTGGCCCTCCAGGCGCAGCACGAGCAGGGCCGTCTGTGTCGAGAGCTGGTCGTTGGCATTGGCGGCAACATCGAGGCCGGTGAGGTCGTGGACCTTGGCGAGGCGCAACCGCACGGTGTTCTCGTGGATGCCGAGCCGTGCTGCCGACTCGCGGACGCTGCGTCCGGTGTCGAAGAAGCACTGCATCGTGCGGAGGAGGTCGGCCTTGCCCGGGCCGCCGTCGAGCAGGGCCCCGACCACGTCCTGGACATAGCGGCGTACGGCAGCGAGGTCCCCGTTGGCCACGAACAGTCGCGCTGGACCGAGGTCGTCGACGGCGATGACCCGTTCGCCCGTCCGGGAGAAGCGGTCGACGCAGAGCACGACCTCTCGCGTCTCGCGATAGGCCCTCTGGAGCGCGGTCGCCCGTGTCACGCCGGAGACCCCGACAATCGCGTTCGGGTCGCCGATACCGGTCATCAGCCGGCGCATTGCCTGCTTGACCTCGTGGACGAACGAGACGTGGGCCAGGTCGCTGGGCGCCTCGATGAGCAGGATCATGCCCTCGCGGCCACGGGTACCGAGGACCTCCACGCCGAGGTCGGCCGACGCCAGGGCGGAGACCTCTTCCTCGTCGCGGGACTCGGCGCCGGGTGCGTCGGCGATGTACACGAGGACGCGGTCCGCGTCGGCCTGGACCCCGAGGTACTCCGCGGCGTCCGTGATGTCGTCGTCGCGGGTGTGGCCGCGGACGAGCTGCCGGGCGAGGGTGGCTCGGGCATTCCACGAGGCCCGCGCGACCCGCCGCTGGACGACGTACTCGCTGGCGAGGTGGAAGCCGGCGCGGCTCAACAGCGCGAGGTCGTCGCGCCCGAGTCGACCGGACACCTCCGCCATGACGAGCCATGCGAAGAGTGAGTCGTCGCGCCGTACGGGCATCAGGAGGTGGCGACGATCGACGCGACGCGCCGGTTGGGCGGCCACCACGAGCGGCTTCCCGGACTCGAGGTCGGCAGGTCCGTGCTGGGCGAGCAGGTGGTCGACGTCCGGAACCCGGAAGTCGGATCCACGCGCACGGCCCGAGCGCGAGACGACGCGATGCTGGGGGTCGATCAGCCAGACCGGGTTCGCGGTGAGATCAGCGACTGCCTGCACCAGGCCGGAGATGCCGCCACCGGAAGCGGCCACGGAGGAGAGGCGCAGCTCGACGCCGTACCGACGGCTGAGCTCCTCGTGCCGATGGCGGAGCTCGTCGGCGGGGATCGCTGCGACGGCGTCGGCCACGATCGTCATGGCTGTCGCCTCGCGTCGTGCGCGTGGGCGTGCCGCGAACGATCCCGTCCGGGGCGGTTCGGAGCGGCCATGATTGTCTCCCTCTCGGCGCACGATGCTTGGGGCCCAATGCTCCGAGATTAGAATGGTCTGACCGTTTAAGCAAGAGCGAGGCTGCACCGTCAGCCCTCCAGCATCGCGTCGCGAAAGTTCGAGATCTCCACGTCCGGAGCACCGTGGTCGAGCAACCAGCCCTCGGCTCCACCCCGCTCGCCGAGCCAGTCGAGCAGTGCGTGCATGTGCTCTGCGCGCGGCTCCTGGTCCTCGGCGGTACTGCCGGCCAGCATCGCGGCATACAGCTCCATCCCGACCAGACGGTCGAGAACCGGCCCGACGCTCGGCGCCGAGAGCACGTAGTCGGCGACGATGTCGTCGGCCGGGACGCCCAGCACAGCTAGCAAGAGCGCCGCCACCACGCCCGTCCGGTCCTTCCCGGCCGCGCAGTGGAACAGCACCGCATGACCCTCCGGCGACATCACCCCGCGGACCGCCCCCACCACCGTTTCCGGGCGGTGGACGAGGTACGCCGGGTAGCGCGCGTGCCAGGAGCTCCCGCGCCCGGCGGTCAGCGGCCACCGCTCGCAGATCACCCCGCGCGATTCCCAGTCCACGCGCTCGACGGCGGCCTCGGTCCCCCGACGGAGGTCGATCACGGTGCGCAGCCCGAGCTCCCTGAGCGCCCCGGTGTCGGCGTCCGCGAATGCCGGGTAGTCACTTCGGAAGACCTGCCCTGTCCGGACCCGGAGCCCGGATGCGGTCGCAAGACCGCCGAGGTCGCGGACATTGTGGGAACCGGCGAGGGTGCGCAGTCTCGGGTTCTGCGTGGTGGGCTCGGGCGTCACGGCGCCAGACTCGCGCGCCGCGGGCCGGGCGGCCACGC
>NZ_JBMCZA010000243.1:14472-14863 GCF_048654705.1 Nocardioides sp. CPCC 206348 | reverse complement strand
CGGAGCCCGGATGCGGTCGCAAGACCGCCGAGGTCGCGCACATTGTGGGAACCGGCGAGGGTGCGCAGTCTCGGGGTCTGCGTGGTGGGCTCAGGCGTCACGGCGCCAGACTCGCGCGCTGCGGGCCGGGCGGCCACGACGCTCCCGGCGGGACATGTGGACTCCGACAGTCAGGGCACCACGAGTACGCCGAAGGGCGGACGTGCGTCATCCCTGGGGGAGTCGCCCCGCGCCATCGAGAAGCGCACCATCGAAATGTGCTCGACGAGCGAGCACCCCGGTCCACCAAGGGGGGATCACGATGACATGGCACACCTCGACGATTGCGCGAGACAAGCTGGAGCAGCTGATCCGTGAGATCAGGAGCCAGGGAGGCACGGTGGCGAGCTGT
>NZ_JBMCZA010000243.1:12881-14462 GCF_048654705.1 Nocardioides sp. CPCC 206348 | reverse complement strand
ACATGGCACACCTCGACGATTGCGCGAGACAAGCTGGAACAGCTGATCCGTGAGATCAGGAGCCAGGGAGGAACGGTGGCGAGTTGCCGCCGATGCACGCTCGGGCTCCTCGTCACCTGGTTCACGCTCTGATCCCGGCGGGCCACCATGTCAACTCCACGCAGCTACGTTCGCTTTGCCGCCCTGGGCGATTCCGTGACCTATGGGCTGGGCGACCGTGCTTCGGAACGGTCCCGTGGCTGGGCGCGCCTGTTGTGCGAGGCCATCGCCCGCGACCACCACGTCTCCTTCTGCAATCTCGCCCACCCGGGCGCGACGGCCGGCGACGCCCGATCCATGCAGCTCAGCGAGGCACTCGACCACAGTCCACACCTGGCATCCCTGATCATCGGACTCAACGACACGATGCGCTCCACCTGGGACAGCGCAGCCGTCCGTGCGGACCTGCTCCACGCCGCCAGCCGCCTGGCCGAACAGGGGACGCTGCTGCTGACGGTGCGCTTCCACGATCACAGCCGGGTCTTTGGCCTCCCCGGCCGTCTCGCTCGGCCCCTTCGGCAGCGGATCGACGAACTCAACGCCACCTACGACGAGATTCACCGACTCCACGGTGGGTTGCAGGTCGACCTGGCCAGCCATCCCGGCGTCTATGACCGCGAGTTCTGGTCGATCGACCGACTGCACCCTTCCGAGCTCGGGCACCGGGCCCTGGCCCACGAATTCTCCGCCCTGCTCAGCCAACACGGGCTGGCATTCGATCCACCAGCCCTGGATCTTGACGGGGATCCCACCACGCGTCTGGGTGAACTACGCACGCTCGCGGTCGAGGCAGCGCCCTGGGTGGCCAGGCGCGTTCGCGACCTCGCCCCCTCACTCGGTCGAAAGGCCCTGCAGGCGGCTCTTCGCCGGCCGCACTCCTCGCGTGGCAAGGTCATGAAAGGCGACCTCGTTCAGGTCGTGCGCGGTGGCCACCCGTGATCAAGCACCGCAGGACCGTCGCCAAGACCGACCTGGATGCCTGCTCGGACGGACATGCCCGCACCTACGCCACCACCGGGGTTGAGCAGAAGGACCACGAAGGTCTCGACCCCGAGCAAGCAGCCGAACTTGCGGCCTGGTGGCTACAGGCATTCGAGGCACCCAACGGGACTGCCCGCCTCGGCTGACGCCCAGGCTTACGCCGAAGGGCGGACGTGCGTCATCCCCAGAACGCGTCCTCGGCGGCGCCGTCCTCGGAGAACAGGTGCACCTCGATGATCCTGCCGTCACGGACGGTCAGCAGGTCCACTCCGGCCATGTCCATCGACGCTCCCTCGCGACGGCCGGAGAAGCGCACGGGCACCGCGACCAGCTCGCCGTTGACCATGGCCGGGCCCGTCACCGCGAGCTGGAAGCTCCCCTGGCTGACCTCCATCATCCCGCCCAGCAATGCCCCGACGGCCTCGAGGCCCAGGTGGTCGCCGGAGAACCGGTTGGCGCCCGGCTGGTGCCAGATCACTGCCTCGTCGAACTGCGCCAGGGCAGTCGGCACGTCACCGCGGCCCAGTGCGTCGAAGTAGGTGGCCGCCACGACAGCGGGGG